>JADGRS010000019.1 GCA_017880705.1 Burkholderiales bacterium | reverse complement strand
GTCCGCAGGACTGCGACGCGTCGGGACGCTGCGTCACCGATCCGCCGCAGCGCGCGGATCACTGCAATCCGGTGAACTACCTCGACAAGGCGTCCGGCGCGCGCTATGCGGACGAGGACAACGCCGACTTCGTCGACAGGAACGACGGGGCCGGGCGGCCGCGCAACGCCAATGGATTCATCCAGGGCCCGGTCGCGTTTCCCGACGGACGCGTCGCGGTGAACGACCGCATCGCCGTCGTGGCCTATCGCGACGTGATGCCGCGCATCATGGCGAGGGTCGCGCTCGAAGCGAGCCACTGCCTGCGGCGCTATGCGTCGAGCCCCGAGAATCGAGGCCGCTACCCGTGGGCGACGCCCGCGTGCCTGCAATCCGGCGACGTGTGGGAAGGACGGCGCGGCGCGCGATTCGGCCGAATTCCCGACACGCCCTTCGCCGATGCCGCGGCCACGGCGATGCTCGATCGCTGGTGGCGCTGGCAATCGCGCGCTCCGGAAAATCTTCTCGAGCTCCCGACCGCGAACGATGCGTGCCGCATCGCGATCGCGCCCGGCGACGATGGCGCGCATCGGAGCCTGCCGGCGGGCAATCCCGCGGGCGAAGGCGGTACCGCGGGCCACGATGCGAACTCGTGGTGGAGCGCCTGGAAGCCCTACGTCTTCTATGCGCTCGCGAGCGGCTTCTCGCCAGGCGCGGGCGCGCCTTCGTGCGACGGCGCGGCGTGCCTCGAGCTCGTGGATCCTTCGGGACGCGCGGTCGGCGCGCCCCGACAGTTCGCCGTCATCGTCGCGGGGGCGCCGGCGCTGCGCGACGGATTCGTGCAAAACCGCGGCGGCACCAACGTGGCGCAGGTACGCCAATGGCTCGAGGAGGACAACGCGCAGCTCGAAGGCGCCGCAGGCTGCACGCCCCCGCCTGCTTTCACCTGCGAGGGATTGCGCAGCTGCGATCGCGTGACCGCGGGCGCCGGGATCCGGCGCTTCAACGATGTCGTCTCGGCCTATCCGTGACGCGGCGCGGCGACGCCGCGCATTCACGCTGATCGAGCTCCTCGTCGTGCTCATCGTCATGACGGTCCTCATGAGCGGGCTCGCGATGCCGCTCGCGGCCCAGCTGCAGATGCGGCGCCAGGGGGAAGCGCGCCGCCAGCTCGACGAGGCGAAGGAAGCGGTGCTCGGATTCGCCGTCGCGCACGCGCGCCTGCCCTGCCCCGCGACCGAAGGCAGCAACGGGCTCGAAAGCTTCGCGCCGGGCGGCGACGAAACCAATGGAAACTGCGCGAGGTTCTATGACGGCTATCTTCCCGGAGCCACGCTCGGTCTCGCGCCCCTCGACAGCGACGGGTTCGTGCGCGATCCCTGGGCCACGCCCCGCAACCGCATCCGTTACGCCGTCTACGGGGCGGGCGCGACGGTGAACGGCGTCGTGAATCCCCTGACGCGCGGCAACGGCATGCAGGACGCGACGCTCGCGGGACTCGGCGCCGCGCCGCGGTTCCTCATGATCTGCTCGACGGGGCGCGAAGCGAGCGCTTCGGATTGCGGCCCGGCGGGCAACCAGCTCACGCGGCGCGCGGCATTCCTGCTGCTCTCGCTCGGGTCCAACGCGCAAGCGACGCCCGCCCCCTCGAGCGACGAGGCGCGCAACCTCGCGGGCAACCCCGTGTTCGTCTACCGCGACGCATCCAGCGCCGCGGGCAACGAGTTCGACGATCTCGTGCAATGGGTGCCGGTGCATCTCGTGGTGAACCGCCTGCTCGTCGCCGGACGGCTTCCCTGACGCCACCGGGGAACGCGCCGCCGCCGGCCGGCATCCAATGGGACGGGAAAGGCACCGCCTCCCAGGGCTTATAATTCGACACTCGGCCGAGGAATCATCCGAATGAACCAGCGCGACGCCAAATTGCCCATTCCCGACGTGCAGTCGACACCGGACACGCGCCGGCTCGCCATCGACCGGGTCGGCATCAAGTCGATCCGCCATCCGGCGCGCATCCAGGAGCGCGACGGCGGCCTGCAGCACACCATCGCCGTCTTCAACATGTACGTGGGCCTGCCGCATCACTTCAAGGGCACGCACATGTCGCGCTTCGTGGAGATCCTCAACGCCCACGAGCGCGAGATCTCGCCCGACACCTTCCGCACGATGCTGCGCGAGATGGTGAAGAAGCTCGAGGCCGAGAGCGGCCACATCGAGATGAGCTTCCCCTACTTCGTGGCCAAGAAGGCGCCGGTCTCGGGGGTGTCGAGCCTCATGGACTACGAGGTCACGTTCCTCGGCGAGATCGTCGACGACAGGGAAGTGTTCACGCTGAAGGTGCTGGCGCCGGTGACGAGCCTGTGCCCCTGCTCGAAGAAGATCTCCGAGCGCGGCGCCCACAACCAGCGCTCCCACGTCACGATCGCCGCGCGCATCAACAAGTTCGTGTGGATCGAGGAGCTCATCGACCTCGCCGAGAACGAGGCGTCATGCCAGCTCTACGGCCTGCTCAAGCGACCCGACGAGAAGTTCGTCACCGAGGAAGCCTACGACAACCCGAAGTTCGTCGAGGACATGGTGCGCGACATCGCCGCGAAGCTGAACGCCGATCCGCGCATCGAGGGCTACGTGGTGGAGAGCGAGAACTTCGAGTCGATCCACAACCACTCGGCCTACGCGATGATCGCGAAGGCCATGGGTTCCGAGTAACGACTGGTGCCCCTAGTAGCGCTTGGTGAGGGTCATGCTCTGGCCCTCGCGGCGCATCTCGGTGCGGTTGAGGAAGCTCATGCCGAGCAGTGGAATTCCGGAGCCCTGGGTCACGGAGCCCTCCACGTTGAGGAGCGTCACGTCCCCGATGGTGACGCTTTCGAGCATCACGCGGTACGAGGCCACGCGCGTGCCGTCGGCGAGGATCGCGTATCCCGGCTGGCCCTTCTGGTAGTCGATGCCGAGGCGCGCGGCCTCCGAAATGGGAATGGCGACGAGGGTGGCGCCCGTGTCGATCAGGAAGCGGATGTGAGCGCCGTTCACCTGCCCGTCGGCGAGGAAGTGGCCGTTGCCGTCCTGCGCGAGGTTCACGCTGCGGCGCGAGCCCGTCTCCGAGGCGGTCTCGAAGTGCTGGCCCAGCTCGAGCTTCTCGCGCTTGCCGTCGACCTCGACCACCGCGCCCGCGTGGTCGCTGGAGATGAGCACCACGCCCTCGGCGGTCTTCTCCCCGACGGAGAGCGTGCGCGGCGCGCCGCGGTTGATGGTGACCACGGCCTTCCCCGGGAAGAGCCCGATCACGTTCACGTCGGTCGCGCTCGCCGGGGTCGCGGCGAGCGCCAATGCCCACAGGAGTCGAGGAGTATTCATCGATGAACGCAGCGAAATCCGTCGCCGTCTTTCGCTACTCCGATACGGAAGGTCCGGGACATTTTGCCACATTCCTCGACGCCCACCGGGTGCCGTGGACGCTCGTGAAGCTGGACCAGGGCGAAGCGGTTCCCGCGTCGAGCGAGCCCTTCGCGGGCCTCGGCTTCATGGGAGGGCCGATGAGCGCCAACGACGACCTCCCGTGGACCAAGCCCGTGCTCGCGCTGATGCGCGACGCGCGCTCGCGCGGCGTGCCGATGATCGGCCATTGCCTCGGCGGGCAGATGATGTCGCGCGCCCTGGGCGGCGTGGTGAGCGCCAATCCCGTGAAGGAGATCGGCTGGAATCGCGTGACCGTCGAGGATTCGCCGCTCGCGCGCCGCTGGTTCGGCGACGACCTTCGCGAGTTCACGACCTTCCAGTGGCACGGCGAGACTTTCACGATTCCGCCGGGCGGCGAGCGCATTCTCACCGGCGTGCATTGCCCCAACCAGGCATACGTCCTCGACGACCGCCACCTCGGCCTGCAGTGCCACGTCGAGATGACGCCGGCGATGATCGCGAGCTGGATCGCGAGCGGGCGCTCCGAAGTGGAAGCGAGCCTCGCCAGCCCCGCGGTGCAGCCCGTCGAGCGCATCGCGGGCGAGATGGCCGAGCGCCTGCCGGCGTTGGCCGCGACCGCGGATCGCCTCTACGCGCGCTGGATCCGCGGCCTGAAACGCTAGGAGGCCCGCGCCAGGTCGAGCGCCATGAAGCGCGTGCCCTCGAGGGGATGGTCGTTGTACGGCGGCGTCTCGGAAAATCCCAGGTCGGCGTAGAGCGCCTGCGCCGTGTCCATGCTCGGCAGCGTGTCGAGGCGCAGGATGCGGTAGCCGAGGCCGCGCGCCTCGTCGATCGCGCATTCGACGAGCGTGCGCCCGATGCCCATGCCGCGATACGCAGGGCGCACGAAGAGGCGCTTCATCTCGGCTTCGCCTTCCCCGAGCGGGCGCAGCGCCACGCACCCCGCGGGCTCGCCGGCGATGCGCGCGAGGAGCAGGCGTCCCCGCGGGCGCGCGTAATCGGCCGGCAACGTGGCGAGCTCGCGGTCGAATCCCTGGAAGCACAGGCTCACGCCGAGCCCTTGCTGGTACTCGACGAAGAGTTCGCGGCATGCGGCGAGCGCCGTCGCGTCGAGCGCCTCGGCGATGTCGAAGCCCGTCGAATGCCGCAGCGTCTCGGCCACGCCCGGCGACGCCTCAGTCGCGGAAGTTGTCGAACTTCAGGGGGACGTCGGTCACGCCGCCGCGCACGAGCTGGATCGCCTCCTGGAGCGAGTCCTTCTTCGCGCCGGAGACGCGCACCACGTCGCCCTGGATGGACGCGGTCACCTTGAGCTTCGCGTCCTTGATCATCTTCACGATGCGCTTGGCGAGCTCGGAGTCGACGCCGTTCTTCACGGCCATCTTCTGCTTCATCTTGTCGCCGCCGATCTTCTCCGCGGTCTCCATCTTGAGGAAGCGCGCATCCACGCCGCGCTTGGCGAACTTGGCCAGCATGACGTCGCGCACCTGCCCGAGCTTGAACTCGTCGTCGGCGAAGGCGGTGACCTCATGCTCCTTCTCCTTCAGCTCGAGGCGCGCGTCGGAGCCCTTGAAGTCGTAGCGATTGGCGATTTCCTTGTTGGCGGTCTCGATGGCATTTTTCACCTCGACCGCGTTGGCCTCGCACAAGATGTCAAAAGATGGCATTTGCTGCTCCTGTCGGGTCTTGCTACTTCCTGCCGCGCTTCGCGGCGATGCGCAGCCGCAGGGCGTTCAGCTTGATGAAGCCGCCCGCGTCGGCCTGGTTATAGGCGCCGCGGTCGTCCTCCATGGTGGCCATGGCCTGGTCGAAGAGCGAGTCCTTCGACTTGCGCCCCGTGGTCAGCACGGTGCCCTTGTAGAGCTTCACGCGCACCCGGCCGTTCACGTGCTCCTGCGAGGCGTCGATCAGGCCCTGCAGCAGCTTCCTCTCCGGGCTGAACCAGTAGCCGTTGTACACCATGCGCGCGTAGCGCGGCATGAGGTCGTCCTTCAGCGCGAGCACCTCGCGGTCGAGCGTGATCGACTCCATGGCGCGGTGCGCCTTGAGCATGATCGTGCCGCCGGGCGTTTCGTAGCAGCCGCGCGATTTCATGCCGACGTAGCGGTTCTCCACGAGGTCGAGGCGCCCGACGCCGTGCTTGCCGCCCAGGCGGTTCAATTCCGTGAGCACCTCCGCGGGAGTCATCTTCCTGCCGTTCACGGCGACGATGTCGCCGCGCTTGTAGTCGAGCTCGACGTGCTCGGCCTTGTTGGGCGCCTTCTCGGGAGACACCGTGATGCGCCACATCGACTCATCGGGCTCGAAGTCCGGATCCTCGAGGATTCCCGACTCGTAGGAGATGTGCAGCAGGTTCGCGTCCATGGAGTATGGCGCGCCGCCCTTGCGCTTCTTGAAGTCCACGGGGATGCCGTGCCTGTCGGCGTACTCGAGCATGCTCGCGCGCGAGGTGAGGTCCCATTCGCGCCACGGCGCGATGATCTTCACGTCGGGCATCAGCGCGTACGCCGTCAGCTCGAAGCGAACCTGGTCGTTGCCCTTGCCCGTGGCGCCGTGGGAAATCGCGTCGGCGCCGACCTTGCGCGCCGTATCCACGAGCGCCTTGGCGATGAGCGGCCGCGCGATCGAGGTGCCGAGAAGATATTCCCCCTCGTACACCGCGTTGGCGCGGAACATCGGGAAGACGAAGTCGCGCACGAACTCCTCGCGAAGGTCCTCGACGAAGATCCGCTTGATCCCCATCTTCTTCGCCTTCCTGCGCGCGGGCTCGAGCTCCTCGCCCTGGCCGATGTCGGCGGTGAAGGTGATCACCTCGCAGCCGTAGGTTTCCTGGAGCCACTTGAGAATCACGGAAGTGTCGAGGCCGCCGGAATAGGCGAGCACCACTTTCTTGGGCTTGCTCATCTTGCTCATTTTTCCCCTGGTCATGTAGTGGGAATCTCCTTGCCGCGTCCGCCCACATTGAGCGCGCGGCTCATGCCTCGACGCGCCCCAGCAGCAGGTACTCCATGAGCGCCTTCTGCACGTGCAGTCGGTTCTCCGCCTGCTCCCAGACGACGCTCTGCGGCCCTTCGAGCACGTCGGCGGCCACCTCTTCGCCGCGATGGGCGGGAAGGCAATGCATGAAGAGCGCCTCGGGCCGCGCGGCCGACATCATGCGCCGGTCCACCATGAACCCGCGGAAGGCCTCGGTGCGCGCCTCGGCCTGCGCCTCGAAGCCCATGCTCGTCCACACGTCGGTATTCACGAGGTGCGCGCCTTCGACCGCCTTCAGCGGGTCGGTCAAGATCTCGATGTGGCGGCCCGCGGTCGCCGCGCGCGCCGCATCGATGCCGTAACCGGATGGCGTGGCGATCCTCAGCTTGAACTCGAAGATCTGCGCGGCCTGGATCCACGTGTTGCACATGTTGTTGCCGTCGCCGATCCACGCGACCGACTTGCCCGCGATCGAGCCGCGGTGCTCGATGAACGTGTAGATGTCGGCGAGCACCTGGCACGGGTGGTAGTCGTTGGTGAGCCCGTTGATCACCGGCACGCGCGACTGCGACGCGAAGCGCTCGATGATCGTGTGCTCGAAAGTGCGGATCATCACGATGTCGACCATGCGCGAGATGACGCGCGCCACGTCCTCGATCGGCTCGCCGCGCCCGAGCTGCGTCTCGCCCGTGTGCAGCACGATCGAGGAGCCGCCCAGCTGGTGGATGCCCGCCTCGAAGGAAACGCGCGTGCGAGTCGAGCTCTTCTCGAACACCATGGCGAGCATGCGATCGACGAGCGGCTGGTATGCGACGTAGTTCTTGAACCGGTCCTTGATGACGCGCGCGCGCTCGAACAGGTGCTCGTACTCGGCGGGCTCGAGGTCGCGAAGCTGCAGGAAATGCTTCACGCAGCCGCGGCCGCCGGAGCTTCTGCCAGGAATGCCTTCACCAGCGGGGCGAGGATCGCTACCAGCTGGCGAGCCTCGGCTTCCTGGATCACCAGCGGCGGCAGCAGCCGGATCACGCGGTCGGCGGTGACATTCGTCACGAGCCCCGCCGCGAGCGCGCGCTTCACGATGTCGCCGCACGGCCGGTCCAGCTCGATGCCGAGCATGAGGCCCATGCCGCGAATGTCCTTCACGCCCGCGATTCCCGAGAGCTCGCGCTCGAGACCGCCCTTCAGGATGTCGCCCATCGCCTTCGCGTGCTCGAGGAGCCCGTCTTTCTCGATCACGTCGAGCGTCGTGAGCGCCGCGACCGACACGAGCGGTCCGCCTCCGAAAGTCGACCCATGGTTGCCGGGCTTGAATACCTTCGCGGCGACGCCGCGCGCGAGGCACGCGCCGATCGGCACGCCCGAGCCGAGTCCCTTCGCGAGGGTGATCACGTCGGGAACGATCCCCGACCATTGGTGCGCGAACCACTTGCCGGTGCGCCCGATGCCGCTCTGCACCTCGTCGATCATGAGGAGCCACTGCTTGCGATCGCAGAGCGCGCGCAGCTTGCGCAGGTATTCCGCGTCGGCGACGTGGATGCCGCCCTCGCCCTGCAGCACTTCGAGGAGCACGGCCACGATCGACTGGTTGTCGGCGAGGCGCTCGACCGCTGCGAAATCGTTGTACGGCACTCGCAGGAACCCGCCCATGAGCGGCTCGAATCCCGCCTGGGCCTTGCGCGAGCCCGTGGCCGAAAGCGTCGCGAGGGTGCGGCCGTGCCACGCCTTCTCCATCACGACGATGGTGGCGTTCTCGACGCCGCGTTGATGCCCGTGCAGGCGCGCGAGCTTGATCGCGGCCTCGTTCGCCTCGGCGCCCGAGTTCGCGAAGAAGGCGTTGTCCATGTTCGCGAGAGCGCACACGCGCTCGGCGGCGCGCTCCTGCTCGGGAACGCGGAAGAGGTTCGAAGTGTGGATGATCTTCGCCGCCTGCTCGGCGAGCGCGCGCACCAGCACCGGATGGTTGTGCCCGAGGCCGTTCACCGCGATGCCCGCGAGCGCGTCGAGGTAGCGCTTGCCCTCGGTATCCCAGAGCCAGACGCCGTCGCCGCGCGCGAACGCCACGGGTTGCGGGGCATAGGTTTGCATCAGGTGCGTTGCGCTCATCGTGGGCCTCTCATGGCGAAATACGGTGCCTCAAAACGAGAACGGCGGCCTTGGGCCGCCGCGGGCTTGCGATTCTCGGTGCGTCAGGTACGGGTTCCCAGCGCCTTGATCTGCGCCGCGAGGCGGCTCTTGTGTCGCGCCGCCTTGTTCTTGTGGATGATGCGCTTGTCGGCGATGGCATCGATGGTCGACTGCTCGGTCTTCAGCACGGCCTGGGCCGCGGCATGGTCGCCGGCGGTGATCGCTTTCTGCACTTTCTTGATGGCGCTGCGCAGGTGGGTGCGCAGGCTCACGTTGGCCGAGCGCTGCTTGATGGATTTCTTGGCGCGCTTGGCGGCCTGCTTGGTGTTGGCCATGGATTAAAAATCTCAGTAGTTGAGCGATGCGAACCCGGAAACAACTCAAACCGGAGTAGCCGCGAACCCGCCACAAAACCCGGAGCGAGTTCACGAAACGAAGCCTGATATCATACACCGCTTGTCCATACAAAACAAAGCCCTGGAGTGAATCTGCTGAGGGCGGCCGCTTCCGTGAGCGGCATGACGCTCGCCTCGCGCGTCACGGGCTTCATCCGCGACACCCTGCTCGCGGTGCTCTTCGGCGCGGGCTTCGCGATGGACGCCTTCGTCGTCGCATTCCGCATCCCCAATCTCCTGCGGCGCCTCTTCGCGGAAGGCGCCTTCTCGCAGGCGTTCGTGCCCGTGCTGGGCGAATACCGTGGGCGCAAGGGCGACGAGGCGACGCGCGAGCTCGCGGGAAAGGTGCTCGCCGTGCTGGCCGCGGTGCTCTTCATCGCGACGCTGATCGGCGTCGTCGCCGCGCCCCTCGTCGTGTATCTCAGCGCCTACGGCTTCACCAAGGACGCCGAGAAATTCGCCCTCACCGTCACCATGCTGCGGATCTGCTTTCCGTACATCCTCTTCGTGTCGCTGGTGTCGTTCTCGGCGGGGCTCCTCAACACCTACGGCGCCTTCAAGGCGCCCGCGTTCACGCCGGTCCTCCTCAACATCTCGTTCATCGCGTTTGCGCTGCTCGTCGCCCCTCACCTCGACAAGCCGATCATCGCTCTCGCATGGGCGGTTTTCTTCGGCGGCCTCGCGCAGCTCGCGTTCCAGGTCCCGTTCCTCAAGCGCATCGGCATGTTGCCCGCGCCGTGCTGGGCGCCCCACGACGAAGGCGTGATGCGCATCCTCAAGCTCATGGCCCCGGCGGCGCTCGGCGTCTCGGTCGCGCAGGTGAGCCTGCTCATCAACACGCAGATCGCATCGAACCTGGGCGACGGGGCCGTGTCGTGGCTCTACTTCGCCGACCGGCTGATGGAGTTTCCCTCGGCCCTGCTGGGCGTCGCGCTCGGCACGGTGCTGCTGCCGTCGCTCGTGCGCCACCACGCGTCCGACGACACCGCCGCCTACTCGCGACTCCTCGACTGGGGACTTCGCATCGCGTTGCTGCTCGCCCTTCCCGCGGCCGTCGCGCTCGCGATCCTCGCGGTGCCGCTCGTCGCGACCCTGTTCTGGCATGGCGAGTTCCTGCAGCACGACGTCATGATGACGAGAAACGCGCTCGTCGGCTACGCCGTGGGGCTCGCGGGCATCATCCTCGTGAAGGTGCTCGCTCCGGGCTTCTACGCGCGCCAGAACATTCGCACGCCGGTCAAGGTCGCGATCGCCACCCTCGTCGTGACGCAACTCCTGAACGTCGCCTTTGTTCACTACTTCCAGCACGCGGGCCTCGCGTTGTCGATCTCGGTGGGCGCATGCTTCAACGCCGCGTGGCTGTGGTTCCTCATGCGCAAAGCGGGCTTGTATCGCCCCGAGCCCGGATGGGCCGCGTTCCTGATGAAGGTCGCGGTCGCGCTCTATCTCATGGGAGGAGCGCTCTGGTACTCGATGGGAAGCGAGGCGTCGTGGTTCGAGATCGCGGCCGGTGCGCGCGCGCTGAAGCTCACGATCGTGATCGTCGCCGGAACCGCCACGTACTTCGGATCTCTGGCGTTGATGGGGTTTCGTTTGCGGGATTATTCCCGGCACGAGTGAGCACTCGTGAAGCTCCTTCGCCATGCGGCCTCCCCCGCCCCGACCGCGATCGCCATCGGCAGCTTCGACGGCGTGCATCGCGGCCACCAGGCGATGCTCGCGCGGGTCGGGCAGGCGGCGCGCGAGCGCGGGATTTCCGCCGCCGCGCTCACCTTCGAGCCGCTGCCTCGCGAGTACTTCGCCCCGCTCGCCGCGCCGGCGCGCCTGTCGAGCCTCGCGGAAAAGCTCGCGGCGATCGCGGCGAGCGACATCGGCATCGCGTTCGTCGAGCGCTTCGGCGCGCGCTTCGCCGCGCTCACCGCCGCGGAATTCGAGTCCCGGCTGGCGCGCCACCATCGCGCGCGCTGGGTGATGGTGGGCCAGGATTTCCGCTACGGCGCGGGACGAAAGGGCGATAGCGCATCCCTCGCCGCCGCGGGCCGCGCGCTCGGCTTCGAGGTCGAGGTGCTTCCCGCCGTGACGATCGAGGGCGCGCGCGTCTCGAGCACCCGCGTGCGCGAAGCGCTCGCGTCCGCCGATTTCGCCGCCGCGGCGCGCATGCTCGCGCGCCCCTACGCGATCTGCGGCCGCGTCGTGCACGGCGCGCGGCGCGGGCGGGTGATGGGCTTCCCGACGGCCAACGTGCGCCTCGCCCGCCCGAAGGCGGCGGTGCAAGGCATCTTTGCGGTAAAATGCTTCGGTGCAGCAACTCGCGGACTCGAGGGAGTGGCGAGCCTCGGAATCAACCCGGCCGTGCGTTCGAACGGCCCGGCGACTCTCGAAGCGTTCCTCTTCGATTTCTCAGGCGACCTCTACGGACGGCGCCTCACCATCGAGTTCGTGAAGAAGCTGCGCGACGAGGCGCATTTCGCCTCGCTCGACGAGCTGCGCGCGCAGATCGAGCGGGACTGCGACGCGGCGCGGGAAGTCTTCCGCGCGCCACGAACCTGGTGAAAGCATCCGATGCCGAACGACACGAAGATCGACTACAAGCGCACGCTGAACCTGCCGGAGACGCCGTTCCCGATGCGCGGCGACCTCGCGAAGCGCGAGCCGCAGTGGATCAAGGCGTGGCAGGACACGAAGCTCTACGAGCGCATCCGCGCCCACGCCCGCGGCCGCGTGAAATACGTGCTGCACGACGGGCCGCCCTACGCCAACGGCGACATTCACATCGGCCACGCGGTCAACAAGATCCTGAAGGACCTCGTCGTGAAGTCGAAGACGCTCGCGGGCTTCGACGCGCCGTACACGCCGGGATGGGACTGCCACGGACTTCCGATCGAGCACGTGATCGAGAAGAAGCACGGGCGCAATCTCGAGCCGAACAAGGCCCGCGCGCTCTGCCGCGCCTACGCCGCCGAGCAGATCGAAAGGCAGAAGGCGGATTTCCAGCGCCTGGGCGTGCTCGGCGACTGGGAGCATCCGTACAAGACGATGGACTTCGCGACCGAAGGCTCGGAGATCCGCGCGCTCGGCCGCATCTGGAAGACGGGGCTCCTGTACCGCGGATTGAAGCCGGTGAACTGGTGCATCGACTGCGCCTCCGCGCTCGCCGAGGCCGAGGTCGAGTACGAGGACAAGACTTCGCCCGCGGTCGACGTGGCGTTCGCCGCCGTGGACCCGGGCGCGGTGGCCGCGGCATTCGATGCGCGGGGAAATCCCGGTCGTGCGTTCGCAGTGATCTGGACCACCACGCCGTGGACGCTCCCCGGGAACCGGGCGATAGCGGCGGGGGCGGAGGTCGAATACGAATTGGTCGACACCGAGCGCGGCGCCCTCATCCTCGCCGCGGCGCTGCGCGATGCGTGCCTCGCCCGCTACGGCCTCGCCGCGAAATCGATCCTCGGCCGCGCGACCGGCGTGGCGCTCGAGGGCCTCGTGTTCAGGCATCCTTTCATCGATCGCGAAGTGCCGGTGGTGCTCGCCCAGCACGTGACGACCGAATCCGGGACGGGGCTGGTGCATACGGCCCCCGCCCACGGCGTCGAGGACTTCGAGGTCGGCGTGAAGTACAAGCTGCCCCTCGAGCAGCCCGTCGACGACGAGGGGCGCTACAAGGCGAACGTGGCGCTCTTCGCGGGCCGCAACGTGCGCGAAGCCGAGAAGGACATCGTCGCCACGCTCGAGGCGAACGGCGCCCTCCTGAAGCACGAGCCTTTCCGCCACAGCTACCCGCACTGCTGGCGCCACAAGACGCCGATCATCTTCCGCGCGACGACGCAGTGGTTCATCGGCATGGACAAGCCCGCGCACGTGGGCATGCCCGGCACCGACGGGCACACGCTCCGCGAGATCGCCATCCACGCGATCAACAACACGCGCTTCTACCCTGATTGGGGCCGCTCGCGCCTGACCGCGATGATCCAGAACCGCCCGGACTGGACGCTCTCGCGCCAGCGCTACTGGGGCGTGCCGCTGCCCTTCTTCCTTCACCGTGACACCGACGAGCTGCATCCCGACACCGAGGCGCTCATCGAGAAGGCCGCGGCGAAGGTCGAGGTGGGCGGCATCGAGGCCTGGTTCGCCGCCTCGCCCGAGGATTTCGGCGTCGATGGGGCGAAGTACCGCAAGATCACCGACACCGTCGACGTCTGGTTCGATTCGGGCACGACGCACTTCACGGTGCTGCGCAAGCTCGCGGACCAGAAGTGGCCGGCCAACCTGTACCTCGAAGGCTCCGACCAGCATCGCGGATGGTTCCAGTCGAGCCTGCTCACGGGATGCGGCATGGACGGGCGCGCGCCCTACGATGCGCTCCTCACGCACGGCTTCGTGGTCGACGGCGAAGGCCGGAAGATGTCGAAGTCGCTCCAGAACGCCACCGCGCCAAGAACGATCTCGGACAAGCTCGGCGCGGACATCCTGCGCCTGTGGGTCGCCTCGACCGACTACTCGAGCGAGCTCGCCATCTCCGACGAGATCCTGAAGCGCGTCGTGGAGAGCTACCGGAGGATCCGAAACACGCTGCGCTTCCTCCTCGCCAACACCGCCGACTTCGACGCCGCGCGCGACTCGCTCCCGATGGCCGAGTGGGTCGAGATCGACCGCTACGCGCTCGCGATGACGCGCGAGATGGCTTCGGCGTGCATCGCCGACTACGAGAAGTTCGATTTCCATCTCGTCGCGCAGCGCCTGCAGAATTTCTGTTCCGAGGACCTGGGCGGCTTCTGGCTCGACATCCTCAAGGACCGCCTGTACACGACGGGCGCGAAATCGCGGCCGCGGCGCTCCGCGCAGACGGCGCTCCACCACGTGACGCAGATCCTGCTGCGGTTGATGGCGCCGATCCTTTCTTTCACGGCGGAGGAGGCATGGGCCGTGCTGAATGCCGCGCGCGCGGGCGAAGCGCCCGACAGCGTCTTCCTGCACACCTGGAAAGAGGTGCTGCCGAATCAGGAAGGCGAGGCGGCGCTCGCGGCGAGATGGAAACGATTGCGCGAGATCCGCGCGGCGGTCACGCGAAAGCTCGAGGACGTGCGTGCGGCCGGCGGCATCGGCTCCTCGCTGCAGGCGGAGGTCGACCTCGCCGTGGGCGCCGAGGATCTCGCGCTCCTTGCCGCCCTCGGCGACGACCTCAAGTTCCTGCTGATCATCTCGCGAGCCGCGGCACGCGCCGGCGCCGATGGGATCGACGTGGGCGGGGCGGCGAGCGCCCACCAGAAATGCGAACGCTGCTGGCATTGGCGCGCCGACGTCGGCGCCGACTCGAGGCACCCGACGATCTGCGCGCGCTGCGTGTCGAATCTCGAGGGCCCGGGCGAGGAGCGGCGGCATGCCTGAGGCGCGCCCCGCCTGGACTCGCTGGCTCGCCGTGAGCGCCGCCGTGATCGTCCTCGACCTCGCCACCAAGGCGTGGGTGAGCGCGGCCTTCACGCCCGGCGAAGTGCGCGAAGTGACGCCCTTCTTCAACATGGTCCTCATGCACAACACGGGCGCCGCCTTCAGCTTCCTCGCGAACGCCGGCGGCTGGCAGCGCTGGTTCTTCACGGGGCTCACGATCGTGATCGCGACGGTGATCGTCGCCATGCTGCGGCGGCAGCATGGCGAGCGCGCGACCGCGCTCGGCCTTGCCCTGGTGCTGGGCGGCGCGCTCGGGAATCTCTACGACCGCATCACGCTGGGCCACGTCGTGGATTTCATCCAGGTCCACGCCGCGGGATACTATTGGCCCGCCTTCAACGTCGCCGACTCCGCCATCACCGTCGGGGTGGCGACTCTCATCTGGGACAGCCTGCGATCGGGTCGCGGCGCCGGGCCCGCGCAACAGGAGAAACCGTGAGCGCATCGGTGCCTTCCAACGACGACCTCGAGATCCTGCTCGCCAAACCGCGCGGCTTCTGCGCGGGCGTCGACCGCGCGATCGCGATCGTCGAGCGGGCGCTCGAGCTGCACGGCGCGCCGATCTACGTGCGCCACGAGATCGTGCACAACAAGTTCGTGGTGGACGACCTGCGCGCGAAGGGCGCCGTCTTCGTCGAGGAGCTCGCGGAGGTTCCCGCGGGCAGCACCGTGATCTTCTCCGCCCACGGCGTGTCGCTGGAGGTGCAGCGCGAGGCGCGGGAGCGCGGGCTCGCGGTGTTCGACGCGACCTGCCCCCTGGTCACCAAGGTGCACATCGAGGTTTCCAAGATGCGCGCGCAGGGACGCGAGGTGGTGATGATCGGCCACACCGGCCACCCCGAGGCCGAAGGCACCATGGGCCAGTCGAGCGAGGGGATGTACCTCGTGGAGAGCGAGGAGGACGTGGCCCGGCTGCGCGTGAAGGATCCCGGGCGCCTCGCCTACGTCACGCAGACGACGCTTTCGATCGACGATTGCGCGCGCATCGTCGCGGCGCTGAAGGAACGCTTTCCCGGGATCGTCGGCCCCAAGAAGGACGACATCTGCTACGCCACACAGAACCGGCAGGACGCCGTGAAGTTCCTTGCCCCCCAATGCGACCTGGTGATCGTCGTCGGATCGCCGAACAGCTCCAACTCCAACCGGCTTCGCGAGGTCGCGCGCAACCTGGGGCGCGCCGCCTACCTGGTCGACAACGCCGACGAGCTCAAGCCCGAGTGGCTCGAAGGCCGGCGCCGCATCGGCGTCACGGCCGGGGCTTCGGCGCCGGAAGTGCTGGTGCACGAAGTGATCATGCGGCTGCAGGCCCTCGGCGCGCGGCGCGTCCACGAGCTGGACGGCATCGAGGAAAACGTGACCTTCCCGCTGCCGAAGGGGATCAAGGCTCCGGCGGCCTGAGCGGCTGCCCGAGCGCGCCGGCCGGCGGCTCGACGTCGATTTCCACCTCTTTCACGCTTTTCACGCGCAAGCCCCACTTGCGTCCCGGCTCCCAGCGAGCCTGCGAGAAAGCGTTCACGGCGATGTCGCGCAAGCGCTGCGGCACCCTGGAATCGAGCACCTCGACGCGGTCCACCTCGCCGTGCGAATCGATGAATACGTTCATTCGCACTTTCCCGTAGTACTCGATGCCGTCCTTCGACGCGGGAAAATCGAGATCGATGCGCCGCATGGGATAGGGCTTCGCGTCGAGCTCGCTCGCGGGCAGGTAGCGCGTGAACTCGTACGCGAGCGCGACGAGCGACAGGCCGATCGCCGCCGCGATTCCAAGAGCGATCCGGGTGAAGGCCTGTTTTTCGATCCCCATCGTCAAAAAGAAAACGCCCGACCGATGGCCGGGCGCTTCCTCTCCTTACCGCTTAGTTAAGCAGCTCGCGCCACTGGACTCGCTTGCCGATCGCCCCGACCAGCGGGTTGCTCGGGTTGCCGAAGACCGGGTGCTTGTCGTCCGAGGTCGTGACCGTCGTCACCACGCGGCCATCGGGCAGCCGGTAGGTGTTGAGACCCACGGCGATCGCGTTGCCGATGCGCTGGCCCACGACCCCGCCCGTCGACGTGCTCACGAACTGGCCCGTGGCGTAGTCGAAGAAGTACAGGAAGCTCGAGCCACCGACCGTGCACACGCTCTGCTCGGGGATGTTCGTCGAGACGGCGAGCACACCCAGCTGCAGCTTCGGATCGACGTTCACGCGCTCCCCGGGGGTGTTGCCGCCCGCCGGGTTGAAGTCGAGGTACCATCCGCACTGCGTCGTGAGGTTCACGGGCAGCGTGGTAGTCGATCGCGTGTTCACGTTGACCACCGTGAGCGACTGGTGGACGAGCGGGCACGTGGTCTCGGTGCGCGCGTTGCCAAGGCTGGTTCCGGTGAGATCGTCGCGGATCGCATACAGCGATTGCTGGTTGAGGTCCAGGAGGTCCGATGCACCCAGATAGCGGCCC
>JADGRS010000246.1 GCA_017880705.1 Burkholderiales bacterium | reverse complement strand
GCAGGCTTGTCTTCGGCGCGTGCGATACCCACGGCCATTGCGAGTCCCGTGCATACGGCCAAGAGAAGGACTTTGGGCATTTTTTGCATGTTGGTATCCTTTGGGGTGTGGAAATAACGATCGCCGGACGGGAATAGCAGCAAGCGTGCCATTGGCTAAGCTGTTGTTTGTCCAGCCCTCGATTCCGTTGCGCCAGCGCCGCGCCCAGAGCCTGTGCACGGGCAAGGTGCGGCGCACCATCCGGGTGCGCCCATTTCCGGGTCAACCGGACCGACCGTCGAAGTGTTGAAAGAGCGATCGAGATGAACGAAAACCTGCTGAGCGATCTCGCCGCGCGCCTCGCGGCGCTGGCCGCCGCCAATCCGGCGAAGGACCTCGAGAAGAACATGCGCGGCCTGCTTGCGAGCGCCTTCACGCGCCTCGACCTCGTGGGCCGCGAGGAATACGACGTGCAGACGCAAGTGCTCTCGCGGGCACGCGAGAAGCTCGCCGCGCTCGAAGCGCGCGTGGCCGAGCTCGAAGCGCGCGCCACGGCGAACAAGCCCTAGCACCGGAAGGCCTGCGTTCCCCGAGGGAGTGGGCAGTCCCTCGCAACGAGGAGCGCAACGTGGGTAGTGTCGCCGTCGTCTTCAGCCGCGGTCTCGCCGGGCTCGATGCGCCGTTGGTGCGCGTCGAAGCGCACGTGGGCGGCGGCCTCCCGCAATTCCATATCGTCGGACTGCCCGAAACCGAGGTGAAGGAAGCGCGCGATCGCGTGCGCGCCGCGCTGAGCACCGCGCGCTTCGACTTTCCCGCGGGCCGCGTCACGGTGAACTTAGCGCCCGCCGACCTTCCCAAGGAGAGCGGACGCTTCGATCTTCCGATCGCGATCGGCATCCTCGCCGCCACCGGGCAACTGCCATCGCGCGGCCTCGACGGGCTCGAGTTCGCGGGCGAGCTCGCATTGTCCGGCGAGCTGCGCCCGATCCGCGGCGCGCTCGCGATGACATTCCGCGCCCACCGCGACGGCCGCGCCTTCGTGATTCCCGAATCGGTCGCCGACGAAGCCTCGCTCGCGCGCGGCGCGAGGATCCTCCCCGCGCGATCGCTTCTCGACGTCTGCGCGCACCTCCGGGGCAGCGCGCCGCTTTCCGAATATCGCAGCACGCGCGTGAACGCGGTGCTCCGCCACGCCGATCTCGCCGACGTTCGCGGTCAGGCGCAGGCGCGGCGCGCGCTCGAGATCGCCGCCGCCGGGGCGCACTCGCTGCTCTTCTCGGGGCCGCCGGGAACCGGCAAGACGATGCTCGCCACGAGAATTCCCGGAATCCTCCCGCCGCTCACGGAGGACGAGGCGATCGAGGCCGCGGCGGTGCAAAGCCTCGCGAGCGGCGCGTTCCAGCCGGAGCGCTTCGGCCTGCGAACGTTCCGCTCTCCGCATCACACCGCTTCTGCGGTCGCGCTCGTGGGCGGGGGTTCGCCGCCGCGCCCGGGAGAGATCTCGCTCGCGCACCACGGCGTGCTCTTCCTCGACGAGCTGCCGGAATTCAGCCGGCACGTTCTCGAGGTGCTGCGCGAACCCCTCGAGTCCGGACGCATAACGATCTCGCGCGCGGCGCGGCAGGCGGATTTTCCCGCGCGCTTCCAGCTGATCGCCGCGATGAATCCCTGTCCCTGCGGATACCTCGGACACTTCTCGGGGCAATGCCGATGCACGCCGGACATGGTCGCGCGCTATCGCAGCCGCATCTCCGGCCCGCTCCTCGATCGGATCGACCTTCAGGTCGAGGTCCTCGCGCTACCGTCCCACGATCTCGCGGCGTCGGCGGCGGGGGAGCCTTCCGCGGTTGTTCGCGAGCGCGTCGCGCAAGCGCGGGAGCGGCAGGTGCAGCGCCAGGGAATGCCGAACGCGCGCCTCGATGGCAGCGGTGCCGAACATGCCGCGCGCCTCGATCGAGAGGCACGCGCCCTCCTCGGCGAGGCCGCGGCGCGTCTCATGCTGTCGGCGCGAGCGCACTTCCGCGTCCTCAAGGTCGCGCGCACCGTGGCCGATCTCGAGAGGAGCCACGCGGTGAGCGCGCATCACCTCGCAGAGGCGCTTCGCTATCGCGGCGCGAGCCCGGGGGGAGCGCAGACTTCTATCCTATAATTCGTGGGCTCGGGCGGTCCCGCCCGGCGTCCCGAATCGATTCCCAAAGTGACCGCACTACCTCATCACCGCACGCGGCGCTTCCGCTGGGGCTTCGCGGCGATGCTCGCGGCGCTCGCGACGCTGGGCCCCTTTTCCATCGACGCGTACCTTCCCGCGTTCGCCGGGATCCAGCTCTCGCTCGGCGCGACGCCGCTCGAGATCCAGCAGACGATGTCGGCGTACCTCTTCGCCTTCGGGCTCATGTTCCTCTTCCACGGCGCGCTCTCCGACAGCTTCGGCCGCCGTCCCGTGATCCTCGTGGCGCTCGTCGTGTACACGCTCGCCTCGGCGGGCGCCGCCCTCGCGCCCAACGTGCACGCATTGATCCTGTGGCGCGTCGTGCAGGGCCTCTCGGTCGGCGCCGGAATGGTTGTCGGCCGCGCGATGATCCGCGATCTCTTCGGGCCCGAGGATGCGCAGCGCCTCATGTCGCTCGTGACGCTTTTCTTCGGCCTCGCGCCCGCGGTGGCGCCCGTGATCGGCGGATGGCTCTTCGTGGGACTCGGGTGGCGCGCGATCTTCTGGTTCCTCACGCTCGTCGGCGCGCTCCTAGTCGCGATCGGATGGGTTCGCCTGCCCGAGACGCATCCCGAATCGAGCCGGCACCCTTTCCATTTCGTCGCGCTCCTGAAAGGCTACGAGGAAGTCGGCATCCACGCGCGCTTCCTCCTTCTTTCGCTCGCGGTGGGATTCAACTTCAACGCGTTCTTCCTCTATATCGTGTCCGCGCCGGTCTTCCTCGGCGAGCACCTGCATCTGGGCCCGCAACAGTACGCGTGGCTCTTCCTGCCGTGCATCGTGGGGATCATGTTCGGAGCGCAGCTCTCGGGGCGCGCCGCGGGGCGCTACACGCCGGCGAAGACCGTGGCTCGCGCGTACGGCTTCATGGGGCTCGCGGCCCTCGGCAACCTCGCCTACGCATTCGCGCTGCCGCCTTCGATTCCGTGGGCGGTCCTGCCGATCATGATCTACGGCGTGGGCTTCGCGATGGCGATGCCGTCGGTCTCGCTCATCACGCTCGACCTCTTCCCCACGCGGCGCGGCATGGCGGCGTCGCTGCAGGGATTCGTCTCGGGAATGGTCAACGTGCTGACGGCGGGAGTGATCTCGCCCGCGGTCTCGCACGATCCGCGGCTCCTCGCCCTCGGAATGTTCGCGCTGATGGCGCTCGGCTTCGGGAGCTGGCGGCTCTACCTTCGCTCGGCGCGGCGCAAAGCCGCCGCGCCCGCGCAAGCGGCGCCGCGGCTCTAGGCCCCGCGCGGGAAGCTCAGTATTGCTCCCAGGGCAGCCCGTCGACGCGCCACCCGTTGCGTGAATTGCGATGGTGCGTCTCGTCGAGCTCGCCTTCGAACCCGTGCACCACGTGCACCACGTGCTTGAAGCCCGCGCTTTCGAGCGCCCCGGCCGCCTCGACGCTGCGGTTGCCGCTGCGGCAGATGAGAACGATGGGGCGCTTGGTGAAGTTCGCGCCGGCGAGCTTCTTCACCTGGCCCACGAAATGGGGATTCAGCTCCCACTCGGCGCCGTCGTACCACGGGATCATCACGGCGCCCAGCGGGTGGCCCACGAACATGTACTCCATCTCGCTGCGGCAGTCGACGAACACCGCATCGGGAGTTTTCTTGAGGTAGCCGTGCGCTTCCTTCGGGTTCATGTTCTCCATGGAGCGAATTATAAGCGCGAGTAGAATCGGGAATCGTCAACAAGCGCACCTTCGCATCCTCATGAACGCACCCGACACCCCGTTTCCCTTCGATGCGGCGCTCGGCGCCGCGGCCGATCGGCTCGAGCCCAAAGTGATCGCGTGGCGCCGCGACCTGCACCGCAATCCCGAGCTCGGCAATCGCGAAGTGCGCACCGCGGGCATCGTAGCGGCGCACCTGCGCGCCCTCGGCTTCGACGAGGTGCGCGAGAAGATCGCGCACACCGGCGTGGTCGGCGTGCTGAAGGGCGGCCTCCCCGGCCCGGTAGTGGCCTTGCGCGCCGACATGGACGCGCTGCCGGTCGCCGAGGAAGTCGACGTGCCCTTCAAGAGCGAGGTGCGCGCCGAATGGAACGGCCAGGCGTGCGGCGTCATGCACGCTTGCGGCCACGATGCGCACACCGCCATCCTCATGGGCGTCGCCGAAGCCCTCGCCGAAATGCGCGCTCGCATTCCCGGCACGGTGAAGTTCATCTTCCAGCCCGCGGAGGAGACTCCGCCCATCGGCGAAGACGGCGGCGCGAAGATGATGATCGAGCAGGGCTGCATGAAGAATCCCGACGTCGACGCGATCTTCGGGCTGCACGTGACCTCGGTATTTCCCACCGGGATGATCGGATACCGCTCGGGCCCGCTCATGGCCTCCGCCGACGATTTCCGCGTGTTCGTGCGCGGCGTCCAGACGCACGCGGCGATGCCGTGGCGCGGCGTGGACCCGATCGTCGTCACCTCGCAGATCGTCCTCGGCCTGCAGACCATCGTGTCGCGCCGCATGAACATCACGCACGAGCCGTCGGTGGTGACCGTCGGCGTCTTCCACGGCGGCGTGCGCCACAACATCATCCCCGACGAGGTGAAGCTCGAGGGCACGATCCGCACCTTCGACGAGGAGCAGCGCGCGGAGATCCACGAGCACGTGAAGCGCATCTCCGAGATGATCGCCGCCGCGGGTGGCGCTTCCGCCAAGGTCCACATCCATCGCTGGTACGACGTGACCGTGAACCACCCCGGCCTCACCGAATGGTCGCTACCCACTCTCGGCCGCATGGCCGGCGAGAGCCAGGTGAAGATAGTCGACAAGGTGTGCGGAGCGGAGGACTTCTCCTTCTACCAGAAGCAGGTCCCGGGCTTCTTCTACTTCATGGGGTGCACGCCCCTCGATCGCGATGCATCGACCGCGGCGCCGAACCACAGCCCGCGCTTCTACGTCGACGAGGATTGCCTGAAGCTCGGGCTGAAGACGCTCGCGGCGCTCGCGCTCGACTGGCTGCAGGCGAACGCGGGCCGCTAGTTTCGCCATGCCGTACGGCCGGACCGAGGGGGCCCTTGCCCGACAATGAACACGCCCGCGCTCGGCCTCTACGTCGCTGCGTCCCTCGCCCTCATCGTCACGCCGGGACAGGACATGCTTTACGTGATCACGCGCTCGCTCGCGCAGGGCCGCGTGGCGGGATTGTGCTCGGCGCTCGGCGTGTGCGTGGGCATTCTCGTGCACACCGCCCTTGCCGCGTTGGGCGTGGGCGCGATCCTCCACGCGAG
>JADGRS010000245.1 GCA_017880705.1 Burkholderiales bacterium | reverse complement strand
GCCACCTTCATCAGCTTGAACACCTTGAGCTTGCCGGTCGAAGGCACGTGCGGACCGCGGCACAGGTCGATGAAGTCGCCTTCTCGATAGAGGCTGATGTCCTGGTCCGACGGGATCGCGCCGATGATCTCGGCCTTGTACTTCTCGCCGATGTCGTAGAAGAACTTCACCGCGTCGTCGCGCTTCCACTCCTCACGCTTCACCGGAAAATCCTTCTTCGCGAGCTCGCCCATGCGCTTCTCGATCGCGGCGAGGTCCTCGGGCGTGAAAGGGCGCTTGTACGCGAAGTCGTAGTAGAAGCCGTTCTCGATCACCGGGCCGATGGTCACCTGCGCGTCGGGGAAGAGCTCCTTCACCGCATAGGCGAGCAGGTGCGCCGTCGAGTGGCGGATGAGCTCGAGCCCCTCGGGATCCCTATCCGTGACGATCGCGACCTTCGCGTCGCTCCCGATCCTGTGGCTGGTGTCGACGAGCTTGCCGTCGACCTTGCCGCCAAGCGCGGCCTTCGCGAGCCCCGGCCCGATGGACGAGGCAACCTCGCCGACCGTGACGGGTTTCTCATATTGCCGGACCGATCCGTCCGGCAGGGTGATGGCGACCATGTTCGTCTTTCCATTCAGAAATGCAAAAGCGCGGACGAGCCGCGCTTTCTTTCGTCGATTCGCTGACGCAGGCGCACCCGTCTACCGGTTTCCTCCAGAAAAGTTCCTAGTTGGCGGTCTCATAACCGGGGCCCTTTCGCAGCCGCGCGCTTGGCGTGAACTCCAGGCGGTCATCATAGCATTGGCGCGCCGGCCGGCGCGCGCCCGCGGCGCTCCGCCGCGGCGAGAATGCCCGGCAGCGCGGTGGGATCGAGCGGCTTCACGAGATGGCTGTCGAAGCCCGCGCGGAGCGACTTGCGCCGGTCTTCCTCGGTGCCGTATCCGCTGAGCGCGACGATGTAGGTCTCGGTCATGCCGAGGTCGCGGCGCATGCGGCTCGCGATCTCGTGGCCCGAGAGGCCCGGCAGGCCGATATCCATGAAGACGAGCTCGGGCCGGTACTCGACGGCGGCCTTCAGGGCGCCGTCGCCTTCGTGCGCCTGCCGGGTGTCCTGTCCGAGCAGGGCGAGCATCATCGCGAGAGTCTCGGCGGCGTCGAGGTTGTCGTCGACGATGAGAACCCGCATCGGCCCGGCCGCTTGCGCCACGGCGCAGGATTGCGCCGGCGCAGCCGTTGGCACGGCGTCGCTTGTCGCGCGCGGCAGCCGGATTGTGAAGGTGCTTCCCGTGCCCAGCCCGTCGCTCGCCGCTTCGACCGTGCCGCCGTGACGACGCACGAGGTCCTTCACCAACGCGAGGCCGATGCCCAGCCCCTTGCGGATTCGCTCGGGCGATTCGTCCCCCTGCACGAAGAGGTCCCACACCTGCAGCAGCTTGTCCGGCGCGATTCCGATGCCGTTGTCGCGCACGCGGATCACCACGTTGGAGAGGTCTCCTTCCGCGCAGACCTCGATGCGGCCACCGGGCTCGGTGTATTTCGCCGCGTTGAGGATCACATTCTCGAGGATCTGCTGCAGGCGCACGCGGTCCGCGAACACCTCGAGTGGCTCCGCGGGAAGCGTCACCACGAGCCGGTGGCGCCCGATCTCGAGCTGGCCCTGGCATGACTCGACGGCGTTGCGAACCTCCGAGCTGACGTCAAGTGACTCGCGGCGCAGCTCGATCGCCCCCCGCGTGATGCGCGAGATGTCGAGCAGGTCCTCCACGAGCCGCGTCATCTGCAGGACCTGGCGGTCCATCGTCTGGAGGAGCGTGCGGGTGCGCTCGGGGTCGACCGCCTGCGAGCGCAGCATGTGCAGCGCCGCGCGCATCGGCGCGAGCGGATTGCGAAGCTCGTGGGAGAGCGTCGCGAGGAACTCGTTCTTGCGCCGGTCCGCGCGCTGGATTTCCTCATACAGGAGGCAGTTGTCGAGCGCGCTCGCGGCGCGCCCGGCGAGGCTGTCGGCAAGCGCGAGATCGGCCCCGGCGAGCCGACGGGCGGACGGGCCCAACGCGAGCAGCAGCGCCCCGCGCGCCTTGCCGCGCGTGACCAGCGGGAAGGCATGGATCTCGCCGGGGGGCGCATCGTCGACGGCGTCGCCGTCGACCGGCGGCGGCGTGAGGCGATCGCAAATCTCGTGCGCGCCCTTCTCGATGACATCCGCCCGGAACCGCGCAAGCATCGCCTCGAAGGCCTCGTGGTTGGTGGCGAGATACTGCTCCCAGCCGGCCACTTTCGAACTGCATTGCGCACGCACGCTGCCGTCGTCGTTGACGAGGACAATCGCGCCGTAGTCGCCCATGTACGGGACCACCAGCCCCGCGGCACCCTTGAGGATGGTGTCGACGTCGAGCGAGCTCGCCATGACCTGGCTCGCTTCGGCGAGGAAGATCGCGCGGCGGTGCGACTCCTCGGCGACCGAGCGCGCCGCCTGCTCCTTCACCAGCGCGACCCGCTCGTCCGAGCGTCTCTTGAGCTCCGCGTTGAGGCGATGCAGCTGGACCAGCGCCTTCACCTTGCTGCGCAGGATGTTGGGCACCACGGGCGAGAGGATGTAGTCGACCGCGCCGAGCGAATAGCCGCGCGCGGTGTGCATCTCGTCGGAGAAGGCGGTGATGAATATGATGGGCGTGTGCGCGGACTTGCGCCGCGCGCGAATGAGCTCCGCGGTCTCGAGCCCATCCATGCCCGGCATGTTGACGTCGAGGAGGATCACGGCGCACTCGTTTTCGAGGAGCCAGCGCAGCGCCTCCTCGCCCGAGGACGCCGTGATGATGTTCTGGTCGAGCTCCTCGAGGACCGTGCGGAACACCACGCGCTTGTCGAGCCGGTCGTCGACGATAAGGATGTTCGAGCGATCGGACGCCGCGGGCCCAATGAGCGCCGCTTGCCCCGCAGGTCCCGCGACGGGAGCTTGCGCGCTCATGTCTCCGGCCTCCGGCCTCAGCGTTGCAGCCATGCCTTCAGCACGCTCAGCAGCTGTTCACGGTCCACCGGTTTCGAGAGGTAGTCCCACGCGCCCGCCTCGATGCAGCGCTCGCGGTCGCCCTTCATCGCCTTCGCGGTGACGGCGACGATCGGCAGGTCCTTGCATGCGGGGATCTTGCGGATCTCCTTCATCGTCTCGAGCCCGTCCATCTCCGGCATCATGATGTCCATAAGGATCACGTCGAGGTCGCCCTTCTGCGCGATGTTGATCGCCTCGCGGCCGTTGTCGGCCGTCCTGATCTCCATCCCGTAGTCCTCGAGCACCGACGAAAGCGCGAAGATGTTGCGGATGTCGTCGTCGACGATGAGCACCCGCCGGCCCGAAAGGGCCTTGGTGGACCCGTAGATGTCGTCGAGCACCTTGCGATGCTCGTCCTTCACGCGCGACACATCCATGTGCAACGCGAGCACCACCTCGTCGAGCAGCCGCTCGATCGAGTGGACTTCGTGCACGCCGGGGATGCGTTCCAGCGCGGTGACGCTTGCCGCGCCGACGGAGGCCGCCGTCTTGCGCCCGTAGGCGATGACCGGCGGCGGCGACTCCTTGCTCTCGCGGATCTCGCCGATCACCTCCGCGAGATCGAGCCGTGGAGTGTCCGGGTTCACGATCGCGCAGTCGAGCTTGCCGTCGCGCAGCAGCCGCGCCGCGCTCGGCCCGTCGCTTTCGCAGATCATCTCGACGCGCTCGAGTCCCGCGAGGCATTGGCGAATCGCCGCGAGCCGCATCGCATCGGGCTCGACCACGAGGAGCCTTCGAAGGTCGCTCGAGATGTAGTCGTAGATCTCCTCGAGGACGTCGTCGACGGCCTTGCGGCTCTGGATCGGCTTCGCGATGAAGCGGCGCGCGCCCGAATCGAGCGCGCGATCGCGCGCCTCTTCGGTCGAGATCACGTGGACCGGGATGTGCCGCGTGGCGAGATCGTTCTTCAGGCGCGACAGCACTCTCCAGCCCTCGATGTCCGGCAGGAAGATGTCGAGCATGATCGCCGCGGGCTGCAGCTCGTTCACCATCGTGAGCGCCGCCGTGCCCTGGGAGGTGACGACGCCCTTGAGGCCGCGCTCGCGCGCGGACTCGAGTAGCACCCGCGCGAAGGCGAGGTCGTTCTCGACGATCAGCACCGAGCGGTCTCCGGGATGCACCGACTCGCGATCGTCGTCCGCCTCGTTCACCATGATCGAGGGAATCGCCGCGGCCTCGACGCTTGCGGCATCGGCGACCAAGGGATGCTTGTCGCCGCGGTGATCGGCGGCGACGCGTGCGGCCTCGATCGCCGCGCTCGCCACCGCGGCGGCATCGCTCGACTTCCTCGCCACTCGCGACGGCGGGAATGCCTGCGGCAGGTACAGCGAGAAGACGCTGCCCTTCTGCGGAGCGCTCACCAGGCGGATCTCCCCGCGCAGCAGGCGCGAAAGCTCGCGGCTGATCGCAAGGCCCAGGCCCGTTCCGCCGTACTTGCGGCTGGTCGAGCCGTCGGCCTGCTGGAACGCCTCGAAGATGATCTGCTGCTTGTCCGTGGGGATGCCGATGCCGGTGTCCGTCACCGAGAATTCGAGCACGTCGGCCGCGCGATTGAGGTCCTCGTTGTCCGCGCTCCAGCCGGCGGAAGCCGGGCGAATGACGAGATTGACGTCGCCCCTGTGCGTGAACTTGAACGCGTTGGAGAGCAGGTTGCGCAGGATCTGCTGCAGGCGCTTGGCGTCGGTGGAGATCGACTTGGGCAGCGCCGGGTCCATGCGAATGTCGAAATGCAGGCCCTTCGTTTCCGCGACGTGGCGGAAGGTGCGCTCGACGAAGCGCCGCAGCTCGTCGAGGCGAACCTCGCCGACATCCACCGCGACGGTTCCCGACTCGATCTTCGACAGGTCGAGGATGTCGTTGATGAGCATCAGCAGGTCGTTGCCCGAGGAGTGGATGGTGCGCGCGAATTCCACCTGCTTCGAGGTGAGGTTGCCCTCGGAGTTGCCCGACAGCTGGTCCGAGAGGATGAGCAGCGAGTTCAACGGCGTGCGCAATTCGTGCGACATGTTCGCGAGGAACTCGGACTTGTACTTCGACGTGAGGGCGAGCTGCCGCGCCTTTTCCTCGAGGGCCTGGCGCGCCTGCTCCACTTCCGCGTTCTTGCGCTCCACCTCCTGGTTCTGGTGGGCGAGGAGCCGCGCTTTCTCCTGCAGCTCCTGGTTCGTCGTCTGCAGCTCTTCCTGGCGGCTCTGCAATTCCTGAGCGAGCGTCTGCGACTGCGTGAGGAGGTCTTCCGTGCGCGTGTTCGCCTCGATCGTGTTGATGACGATGCCGATCGATTCCGTCAGCTGGTCGAGGAACGCCTGGTGGATCTCGCTGAAGCCTTCGAACGACGCGAGCTCGAGCACGCCCTTCACCTGGCTTTCGAACACCACCGGCAGCACG
>JADGRS010000244.1 GCA_017880705.1 Burkholderiales bacterium | reverse complement strand
GCGGCGAGCATTTCTTCCACAGGAAGCTGCACGTGCTGCGCGAGATCGTCGCGCGCTGGTCCTGCTCTACCTCGACGGATATACATCGGAAGAGATCGCCGAGATCGTCGGCATCTCGCCCGGCAACGTCACCACCCGCGTGAACCGCGTGAAGAACGAGCTGCAACGCGGATTCGCGCGCCTCGAAAATCCAATGGAGGTCACGCCATGAGCATCACCCTCGAAGAGCTTCGCGACGAATGGTCCGACCGCGCCCGGCGCCTCGACGAGCAGCTGCGGTTGAGCGCGCACCTGCTTCGCGACGACTGGATCGAAAGGCAGCGCGAGCGCGTACGCAGGCTGGGACCTTTCGGCAAGTTCAATATGGCCGTCTGGATCGCCACGATGGCGCTGCTGGGTCTGTTCATGGGCACGCACGCGAGCCAGCCCGCGCTCTTCGCGACGGCTCTCGTCATCGACGTGTGGGTGATCGCGATGGGTGTAGCGGGGCTGCGCCAGCAGCAGGCGCTTCGCGGCCTGGACTACGGCCGGCCGCTCGTGGAGCTGCAGGCCGAGGTCGAGGCGCTTCGCATCGCGCGCATCCGCTCGTTCAATCGCGCATTCCTCACGGGCCAGATTGTGTGGTGGATCCCGTTTGCGGTGGTGGTTTTCGCGAGCGTCTTCGGCGCGAACCTCTATGCGTCGCCGCAGTTCAGGGCGTTTGCCGCGTGGAATATCGCGGGCGGCGTCGCGTTCATCCCGCTCGCGATGTGGCTCTCGCGCCGCTACGGCGAGCGGCTGTCCCGGTCATCGATCGTGCGGCATATCGCGGATTCGATCGCGGGCCGCGACATCGCGGCCGCGCGGGAATACATTGAGAAGCTGCGCCGGTTCGAAAGCGACGCCTAGACCCAGCGCGCGACGATCTCGCGCAGCACGTGCAGCTTCCTGTGGAAGAAATGCTCGCCGCCGGGAATCACGATCACCGGCACCTCGCGCGGCGTGGCCCATGCGATCGAATCCGCCAGCGGCACCGTCTCGTCGAGATCGCCGTGGACGATCACGGTGTTCGACGGGCCATGGCGCCCCGGCGCGCCGAGGTTCGGATCGGCGGGATCGGGCGCCTCTCCCATGCCGTGTCCCGTGATGCGGCGAAAGCCGGGCGCCACCAGAACGAGCTGCGCGAAATCCGCGGTGGCGCTCGCGCGGGTCGCCACCGCGCCGCCGAATGAGAAGCCCGCGAGCTGCAACGGCAGCGCGCCTGCGAATTCCCGGGCGTGCGCGATCACGCGCAGCATGTCGTCGGTCTCGCCGCGGCCCTCGTCATGGGCGCCGCCGGACGCGCCCACGCCGCGAAAGTTGAAGCGAAACGTCGCCGCACCTCCCTCGAAGAATGCGCGGGCGAGCGTCGTCACGACCTTGTTGTCCATGGTCCCGCCGAAGAGCGGATGGGGATGCGCGATCACGGCGATCGAGCGCGGAGCCTCGGGAAGCGAAGATACGACCTCGATCTTCCCCGACGCGCCCTCGAGCAGCACGCGCCCGGTCGCGGCGGGCATCTAGATCCTCAGGCGCTCGACGACGCGGCCCTTCACGAGGTGCTCGTCGATGATCTCGTCGATGTCCGACTTGTCGACGTACGTGTACCAGACCTCCTCGGGATAGACCACGATGACGGGGCCTTCCTCGCAGCGGTCGAGGCAGCCCGAGGCGTTGATCCGCACCTGGCCCGGGCCGCTAAGCTTCAGCTCCTTCACGCGCTTCTTGGCGTATTCGCGCATGCCCTCGGCGTCGTGGCAGGCGCAGCACGCCTCGGGCGCATCGCGCTTGTTCAGGCAGAAGAAAACGTGGTGCTTGTAGTAGCTCATCGGCCGCGATTATGGCACGGGCTCGCGGCGCACCCGCAGGAAGAGCGCGATCAGGAACACCAGCGCCATGAACGGCCACGCCTCGTGAATGAAGCGCGTGAGGGTCGCGAAGCTCGCGAGCTGCCCGTAGGGCCAGCGGAAGAGGCGCAGGAAATCGTCGAGCGGGCTGTAGGAGCCGACGATCTTGGAGAAGAGCGCTCCGGCGAGCACCAGCATCAACGCGAGGTAGATGCGCACGGCGCGGCCGAAGCGGCGCGAAGGAACGAGCATCGCGATGCCGGCGATCAACCCGAGGACGCGTCCCACGCTCAGCCATTCCTCGGCGAAGTGCGGCTGCAGCATGAAGGTCGCGGCGACGAACTTGAGCCAGAGGGCGACGCTCAGGAGCACCAGCGTCGTGCGCAAGGTGCCGTGCTCGCCGCGCAGCAGCGACGACACGAAGAGGCCGAATCCCCAGATGCTCGCCGCGACCGCGGCCCATTGCAGCGCGACGAGGTCGCCCGGGTCGGCCCCGGCGCCGGAGATGTTGCCCGCTCCGAAGAACGGCAGCGCGGGATTGAGCTGCGCGATCATCCACAGCATGACGAGCGCCAGGCCCGCGTCGCCCCATGCGCCGGGCACGATGAGCTGCTCGCGCCGCTCGCCCAGCGGGCGCGTGACGAGCGAGTAGAACGGATCGGCGAAGACCAGCGCGCCCCACAGCGCGCCTGCGGCATTGGCGAGCGTGTCGTACATCGAGGCGACGCGGCCGACGACGAAGAGCTGCAGGAATTCCATCGCGAAACTGAACGCCGCGCAGCACGCGGTGGCCTTGACGATGGCGCGCGCCGTCGCTCCGGCCTGGCGAAGGTAGAGGCAGGCGAGCGTGCCGAGCGGCGCGTACGCGAGCACGTTGACGGTCACGTCGAAGGCCGTCACATAGCGCGGCCGCGAAAAGTATCCGAGCACCGCCTCCATCGACGGCAGCCTCAGCGGCACGAACGGGTAGAGGCTCGCATAGGCGATGAGCAGCGCCCAGACCGCGAGGGAGCCGCGATAGCGGCTGCTCGTCATTTCAGCGGCTTGAGACCCTTGCGGTACGTCGCGGCGCGCTCGACGTAGTGCTCGGCGATCCAGGTGTTGGTCGCGATCTCCTCGGGGGTGAGCGAGCGCACGATCTTGTTCACGCCGAGCACCAGCGAGCCGTCGGGAATCACCTTGCCCTCGGTCACCATGGCGCCCGCGCCGATGAGGCAGTTCTTCCCGACCCTCGCGTTGTTGAGCACGATCGCGCCGATGCCGATCAGCGAATTCTCGCCGATTGCGCAGCCGTGCAGCATCACCAGGTGCCCCACGCTCACGTTCCTTTCGAGCACGACCGGGACGCCGCTGTCGGTATGCACGACGGAGCCGTCCTGCACGTTGACGTTCTCGCCGAGCGTGATGACGTCGTTGTCGCCGCGGATCGTCACGTTCCACCAGACGCTCGCGTTGGCGCCCATCACCACCGAGCCGATCACCGCGGCGTTGTCGGCGACGAAGTAGTCGCCGTGGAAGGTGGGCCTGCGGTCGCCGAGCTGGTAGATCATGGAAATATTATCGGCGGAAAATTGGTGTCAGGTACGAATTTCGGCGGAGAGCATCGGCGAGCCGATGCATCCGAAATTCGTACCTGACACCAATTTTCTTCACATCTGTTTGAACAGGTGGGAGTAGATGCGCGAGACGACGAGCGATTCGTCCTTCCCCTTGATCTTCACGTGCGCCTGGCCGCGAAAGTCCCGCGTGACCGCGGCGATGGCGCCCGCGTTCACCAGCGTCGAGCGGTGGATCTGCCAGAACACCTCGGGATCCAGGCCGTCGAGGAGCTCGCGGATCGGCGTCTTGATGAGCGCCTCGCCGTCCGCCATGACGACGCGCGTGTACTTCTCGTCGGACTGGAAGAAGAGCACTTCGGCGACGGGAATGAGCCGCAGGTTCTGCCCGAGCGTCGCCTTGATCCACTGCAGCCGCTCCTTGCGCCCGCCGATCTGCTCAGTGATGCGCGCGAGGACCGCGTTCAGGTCCGCGGGCGGGGACGCGAGCTTCGCCTTGAGCCGCTCGATCGTGACCGCGAGGCGCTCGTCGGTCGCGGGCTTGAGGATGTAGTCGACGGCGCCGGTCTCGAAGGCCTGGATCGCATATTGGTCGTACGCCGTGACGAACACGACATGGCTCCTGCCGGCGACGTGACGGGCGACTTCCACGCCCGTCATCTCGGGCATCTGGATGTCGAGGAACATGAAGTCGGGCGCGCGGTCCTCGAGCGCTTCGAGCGCCGCGGCCCCATCCTCGACGGAGGCGATGATCTCCAGCTCGGGCCAGAGCTTCGCGAGCTTCCCCTCGAGCTGCGTGCGCAGGATCGACTCGTCCTCGGCGACGATCGCGGTAGGCATGGCGCGATTATGCCCCGGTGTCGCCGGGCGTGGCCGTGGGCGTAGGCGCGGGCGTGGCCGCGGCCTTGCCGTTGATGCGCCGCACCAGCCACCAGATGCCGAGCCCCAGGAGGATGAAGGGCGCGAGCACCGGGAAGAGCGACACGAGGATCACCAGCGGAATGAAGATCGCGAGGCCGACGAAGAGGAACCCGAGCCCGTAGACCACGGCAAGCACGATGGCGAGCGCGAGCACGACTACCGCGAACCCCGCCGCGATCCCCGCGGTGCCGATGAGCGCGCCCGCGGGGCCGCCGATGCTCTCCTGGCCGTTCTGCACGTCGATGAGGCCGGTGGCCACGGCGACCATGGCGAGCCCCGCGATCACCGCCGCGATCACCACGAGCACGACGAAGGCGAACGAAAGCCCCTTGCGCCACGCGCGCTCCGCGGAACCCATGGCGGCGAGCGCCTTGGCCGCGGGGGTCTTCGGCGCCGCCGGCGGCACAGGCTCGGGCGCCATGGGAATCGCGCCGGCGGTGGCGGCCCGCGTGCCTTCGCGCGGAACCTCGATCGCCGCCTCGACCCCGTGGGGCTCGCGTGACTCCAGCGTGAGCTTGCCCTTGTCGCCATAGAGCGCCGCGAGCCTTTCGCGAATGTTCGCGAGGCCGACTCCCGCGCCGAGCGTCTCGGCGAAGCCGCGCCCCGTGTCGAGCACGCTCATGCGCAGCGTGCCATCGGCCACGGTCGCGCGAATGGTGACCTTGCCGCCGTCGCGCTGCGGCTCGAGGCCGTGCTTGATGGCGTTCTCGACGAGCGAGGGCAGCATGAGCGGCGGGAACGGCGCCTCCATGAGCTCCAGCGGCACGTCGATCTCGAACGCGAGCCGCTTGCCCATGCGCATCTGCAGGATGTTGAGGTAGGCGCGCACCAGCTCGATCTCCTGGCCGACGGTCGAGACCGACTCGCGCATCTTCGGCAGCGCGTTCCTCAGGTACTGGATCAAGTGGCCGGTCATCGCGTTGGCCTGTCGCGGATCGACTTCCGTCAACGCCTGGACGCTCGCGAGCGTGTTGTAGAGGAAGTGCGGCTCGACCTGCGCCTGCAACGCCGAGAGCTTGGCTTCGGTCACCTGCTGGCTCATGCGGTGGTATTCGGCCTCCTTCCTCTTCAGCTCCGCC
>JADGRS010000243.1 GCA_017880705.1 Burkholderiales bacterium | reverse complement strand
GTCGCCGTTCTGCCCGGCAAGGATTTCGGCAAGCCCGTGTGGCTCGTGGGCACCAGTCTCGGCACGATATCCGCCGCGGCGACCGCCATCGCGGCGGATCCCGGCGAGATCGCGGGCATCGTGCTCAGCTCGAGCCGCACGGGAGGCCCCTATCCCACCGTGCCCGGCCTTCGCCTCTCGAAGATCAGCGTGCCGGTGCTCGTAATGCACCATCGCGACGACGCGTGCCCGAGCTGCAACCCGCGCGAAGCGGCGCGCATCACCTCGAGCCTGACGAACGCGCCTGTGAAGCGATTCGTGCTCGCCGAGGGCGGCGGCGGCGCGAGCGGCCCGCCCTGCGAGGCGCTCCACTACCACGGCTACATCGGGATGGAGAAGGAGGCGGTGGCGACGATCACCGCGTGGATGAAGGATCCCACGTAGCGCTCAGAAAATTGGTGTCAGGTACGATTTTCGGAAGCATCGGCATGCCGATGCACGCCGCCGAAAATCGTACCTGACACCAATTTTCAGAGGACCTTGCCGGGATTCATGAGCCCGTGCGGATCGAGGGTGCGCTTGATCGCGCGCATGAGGTCGAGCTCGAGGGCGCTCTTGTAGAGGCGGATCTCGTCGCGCTTCAGCACGCCCAGGCCGTGCTCCGCGCTGATCGAGCCGCCCAGGTCGTTCACCACCTGGTACACCACGTGGTTTACCGCGGGCGACTCGGAGAAGAACGCGGCCGCCTCCTGGCGATCCGCCTTCGAGCAGTTGTAGTGGATGTTGCCGTCGCCCACGTGGCCGAAGGCGACGACGCGGATGCCGGGGAAGCGCGCTTCGAGCGCGGCGGTGGCCCGTGAAATGAGCTCGGGGACGCGGCTCACGGGCACGGAGACGTCGTGCTTGATGGAAGCGCCCTCGAGCTTCTGCGCTTCCGTGATGTCCTCGCGCATCTGCCACAGCGCGTCGCGCTGCGCCTCGCTCGCCGCGATCATCGCGTCGGCGACGAGGCCCGCTTCGGCGGCCTCGCCGAGCGCGGCCTCGAAGAGCGCGCCGATCGCATCTCCGGGAGCGCTATCCGAGAGCTCCACCAACACGTACCAGGCGTGGCGTGCCGGGAGCGGGTCGCGCGCCGCGGGTATGTGCTTGAGCACGAGATCCACGCAGACGCGCGAGATCAGCTCGTAGCCCGTGATGCGCTCGCCGCAGCTTTCGCGAAGCTTCGAGAGAAGCGCCACGGCGGCCGCGGGATCGGCGATGGCGACGAACGCGGTCGCGCGCGAGCGCGGCTTCGGAAAGAGCTTGAGCACCGCCGCGGTGATGATGCCGAGCGTGCCTTCCGCGCCCACGAACAGATGCTTGAGATCGTAGCCGGTGTTGTCCTTGCGCAGCCCTCGCAGCCCGCTCCACAGGCGGCCATCGGGAAGGACCACCTCGAGGCCCAGCACCAGCTCGCGCGTGTTGCCGTAGCGCAGCACGCCGGTGCCGCCCGCGTTGGTCGACAGGTTGCCGCCGATCTCGCAGCTGCCCTCCGCGCCGAGGGAAAGCGGGAAGAAGCGCCCGTGCTCGTCGGCGACGTTCTGCAATGCCTCGAGCACGCATCCCGCCTCGACCGTCATCGTGTTGTTGTCGGGGTCCACGGCGCGCACGCGATTCATGCGCGAGAGGTTGATCACGACCTGCGTGCCTGAATCGTCGGGGACCGAGGCGCCGCAGAGGCTCGTGTTGCCGCCCCGCGGGACCATGGCGATCCTCTCCTGCGCAAGCAACGTGACGACGCGCGCGACCTCGTCGGTGCTTGCCGGCTTCACGACCGCGGCGGCGCGCCCGTGGTACTGGCCGCGCCAATCGGTCTCGAAAGGCGCTTTCTCGCGGTCTTCGCCCACAAGACCGCGTTCCCCGACGATGGCCCTCAGGCGGTCGGCGAGGCCGGGAGCGGGGCGATCGTTCACGTGCGGATCCTCGAGAGGAGCTTCGTCGTCGAGAAATCGTGCCGGAAGGGGATCGAATGCACGCTGCCGCCCCAGCTCGCGACCTCCTTCGCGCCGACGATGCGCTCGACCGCCCAGTCGCCGCCCTTCACCAGATGCTCGGGGCGGCACGCGATGATGCGTTCGATGGGCGTGTCTTCGTCGAACCAGGTGACGAGCGATACGCTTTCGAGCGCCGCGACGACGGCGAGGCGCTCCTCGAGCCCGTTGATCGGCCGATCGTCGCCCTTGCCCAGGCGCTTCGCCGATGCGTCGGAGTTGAGCGCGACCACCAGCGACTTCCCGAGCGCGCGCGCCTCCGCGAGATAGGTCACGTGACCGCGATGGAGGAGATCGAAGACGCCGTTCGTGAAGACCAGCGGCCGCGCGAGCGCGCCCACGCGTGCGGCGAGCTTCCCGGGTTCACAGATCTTCGCTTCGAAGGAAGGCGTCACGGAAAACCGGTGTCAGAGACCAATTGGGTCATTCTACGGAAATTGGTGTCAGGTACGAATTTCAGGTACGAATTTCGGCCGCCGAAATTCGTACCTGACACCAATTTCCTCAATCGCTGACTGCGGCGACCACCCGGTTGCGTCCAGCCTGCTTCGCGGTATAGAGCGCGCGGTCGGCCTGCTGCAGCGTGTACGCCCAATCCTGCCCGTGGGGCGGCATCGAGGCGACGCCCGCGGACACGGTGAGCGGGCCCAGGGGCGTGCCCTCGAATTCGATCTTGAGCGACTCGAGCGCGGCGCGGATCGCCTCGGCGCGATTGCGCGCGACGAGGAGGGTGGCGCCCGGCAGGATCACGGCGAACTCCTCGCCGCCGAAGCGGCATGCGATGTCGCTGTTGCGCGTCGCCGCGCGAAGAAGCTCGCCGGTGCGCTCGAGGACGAAGTCGCCGGCATCGTGGCCGAAGGTGTCGTTCAAGCGCTTGAAATGGTCGATGTCGATCACGATCACGCCGACGCTCTCGCCCAGCCGCCGCGCGCGCGGCAGCTCGCGGCCCATGGTTTCCTCGAGGTAGCGGCGGTTGTAGAGGCCGGTGAGCGGATCGCGCATCGACAGGTGGTGCGCGCGGTTCCACGCGGCGACCAGCGCCACCGTGAGGAAGAAGAGGACCACGCTCGCGAGGATTCCGGCGCCCAGCACGCCCCAGGGCCTCGTGTGCTGCAGCGCCGCGTCGAACTCCGGCCGCGAGATGAACCGGATCGTCCAGAGGCGCCCCGGCATCGGGAAGCTCACCTGGCGCGAGAACGTGGGCACGGAGTCCGCGGCCGTCACGCGCCATGCGGTGCGCGTGTCGATGAGCTCGTTCTCGGGGCTCATGGAGGGGCCGTCGTAGACCTGCATGTCGAGCACTTGCAGCACGCCTTCGTCGAGGATGCCGCGCATGAGCTCGTGCACGCGAAACGGGCTGAAGACGAATCCCCGCAGCGCGGCGTCGCGCTCGGCCGGGCCGAGCGTGCGCACGTCCTTGTCGAACACGGCGATGTACATGACGAAGCCGGGTTGCTGCGGCTGCGTTCCGCGATAGGCATCGCCGATCAGGACGAGCTTGCCCGTGATCGCGGCGTCGGCGTTCTCCCGGGCGCGATCCATCGCCGCGCGGCGGGTCGGCTCGGAATACGCGTCGAAGCCGATGAAGCGCGCGTTGCGCGACAGGAACGGCTCGTTGAAGACGGTCGGGAACATCTCGTCGCGCTCACCGGTCGGGCGGATCTCGTAGTCGGGAAAGCCTTCGGCGCGCATGCGCTTCACGTGCGCGTCGCGTTGCGAGGCCTTCACGCGCTCGGAAAACCCGATCGACTGGATGCCCGGAAAGCGCTCCTCGAGTCCCAGGTGCGAGACGAAGTCGCGGTATTCGCGGCGCGAGACCGCCGGGGCCGAGGCGATGCGTGCGGCGCCGGCGCGAAGGACCTGCTCGTAGGAGAGCATGCGCGAGCGGATCGCGGCCTCCGCGGTCGCGGTGCGCCTGTCGAACTGCGAGCGCGCGTCGTCGGAGCGGCTGCGCTCGAGTCCGATCCAGCCCACCGCGGACAGCGCCAGCGTCGCGGTGAGCGCCACCCACGGTATGGGTGAACGCAACGCTTCGCCCGCTCCTTCGAGTCCCCAACGCATCGCACATCCTCAATGGATCTTTGTGCAATGGATTGTCCTTGGGGGGGGCAGGCGTCGAAGTGCGCTGCGTCACTCCTCCGAATACAGCTGTAATCGCCCGCGCGCACGAACGCGCGCCGCGGGCCGACGAACGGTCACTTGTTGCCGACGTATTCGAATACCTTCACCACGCGGCTCACGCCGCTCGTGGTTCGCGCGACCTCGACCGCCGCGTCGCCTTCCTGCGGCGAGACGAGGCCCATGAGATACACGACGCCCGCCTCGGTCACGACCTTCACGTGCAGCGGCGAGAACTTCCCGTTGTTCACCATGCGCGCCTTCACGTTCGAGGAGATCAGCACGTCGTTGCCGCGCGACGCGATCGAGGAGGCGCCGGCGACCTGCAGCTCGTTGGTGACGTCCCTCACGTTGTCGATGGTTCGCACCGCCTCCTCGATCTGTTGCTTCGCCTCCTCGGCGGGCGCCTCACCCGTGAGGAGCACGCGGCGGTTGAAGCTGGTGGCGTTCACGTGCGCGCCGGAGAAGCGCTCGCGCACCCTGCCGATCACCTTCCATTCGATGGTTTCGTCCTCGAGGTAGGTTCCGGTGGTGCGGCGATCGTTCGCCATCACCGCCGCGGCGCCGACGCCGGTGACCGCGAGCGGAAAGCACCCCTGCAAGACGGGAATCGCCGATGCCAGCACGATGAGGCCGAGAATCTTGCGCGTCATTTCTTCTCTCCGAATAGCACGTTGTCGACGACCTCGCACAGGCAGTGGATCGCGAGGAGATGGATCTCCTGGATCCGCATGGTGCGCGGATGGGCGACGTTGAGGTGGAAGTCGCGGGGAAGGAGCATCTTCCCCATGGCGCCGCCGTCGCGCCCGGTGAGCGCGATGACGACGAGATTGAGCGCCTGTGCGGCCTTGATCGCCTCGATGACGTTTTTCGAATTCCCCGAGGTCGAGATGGCGAGGAGGAAGTCGCCTTCCTGCCCGAGCGCCTCGACCTGCCTGGAAAATACGCGTTCGAAGCCGTAGTCGTTGGCGATCGCGGTGAGCGCCGAGGTATCCGTGGTGAGCGCGATGCCAGGCACGCCGCGGCGCTCGCGCTCGAATCGACCCACCATCTCCGCGGCGAAATGCTGGCTGTCGGCGGCCGAGCCCCCGTTGCCGCACGACAGGACCTTCTTCCCGGACTTGAGAGCGTGCGCGAGGGCTTCGCCCGCCCGCGCGATCTGCGCCGGAAGAATCTCGGCCATGCGCTGGCGAAGCTCGATGCCTTCTTCGAAATGCTTCTTCAGATGGGCTGCGTGGTCCATTTCACTTCCCGCTTGCGCGGGCGAAAGGCTTGATCCGTAGATAAACGCAGAGGAACG
>JADGRS010000242.1 GCA_017880705.1 Burkholderiales bacterium | reverse complement strand
GTGGCCCGCCCTTCGCCCGCGATCTTCGGTTCGACCAGCACGATGTCCTCGCCTTCGAGGAACACCATCGGCGCGTGCGAGGCGCCGCGAAACATCGTGAAGCGCTCCGGCGCGAGCCGCGAAAGCTCGCCGGACCACCATCGCCAGAAGGCGGAAAGCCACTGGCGCCAGGGCGGCGCCCCGCGGGTCGAGGTGAATTCGGGAGTAGTGGCCATCAGTTCGCCGCAGAAACGGGATTCGCCTGCGTATCGCGCCCGGCGGTCGATTCGCGCCAGGCGACGTAGGTCGCGACCTTGCGCGGGGTGGGACGCATGAGCACCACGGCCTCGCGCGCGAAGATCGTGCCGTCGTCCAGGCGCGCCTCCGAGCGCACGGTCGCGACCATCGTGTAGCTGGTCGCGAAGGAGCCCGCCTGCGGAAAGGGCGGCAGCGGCAGTCCCTGGGCGCGCGCGGCCTCGCGAAGGACCAGGTACTGGTCCACGACGTCGCTCGTCATCCCCGGCAACGCGAGCAGCACTTCGCGGCTCGCGAGCTGCGGGTTGATGCCGGGCTGCCTCGAGAACACCGTGATCAACGGCGCCACGCGGCGATAGAGTTCCGGACGCATGCCGAGCACTAGTTGAAGCTCCTCGATCGCCTGGAAAGGCGCGTTGGCGGGTCCGTAGGAAAGTCCGGCGGCTTTGTATTCGGGTTCTTCGGCGCCGTTGGGCCGCTTGAACGAATCGGCATCGCGCCAGTCGAGAATGGCGTCGACGATCCGGGCCGCTTCGTCGTCGGCGAGGCCTAGCGAAAGGAACAGCCCGCGAAGCAGCGCATCGGAAGCGGTGTTGACGTCGATTTTAGCAGACTCGTCGCGGATCTCGACCTTCACGGGGACATTGTCGAAGCTATAGTCGTACAGGGTGCCGTCGCGTTTCCAGCCCTCGGGCGCATTGTCGGTCCGGTACATCTCGAACACCGCGCGCTGCACGCCCGCGTCGGCCACGGCCTCGGCGCGGGCCATGGAGAGCGAGTTCCTCACGACGAGCATCTCGGTGCGCCGCTCGACGATGAAGCTGGAAGCGATCACCGTGAGCAGCACCGCGACCCACATCACGAGCACCAGGGCCACGCCCCGCTGGCCGGCCGCGGCGCGCGCGCTCATGCCGGACGGCGCGGCCGGCACACGCGCTGGAACGAGTTCTCGAGGCAGCCGGCCTCCTCGCCGAGGTTCACGCGGATCACCATCTCGGGAAGCACGGTCCCCTCCACGGTTCGAATTCGCATGCGCACCATCTGCGGAACGCGCCCGGCAAAGGTCCAGGAATCGGACCACTTCGGGTCGGTGAAGTCGTTCTCCGAGCCGAAATAGGAAAAGGCCACGTTGTCGACACCCGCGAGGATCACCGTGCCCTTGGCGCGATCGAGGGGCCCGAAATCCTTGGCGTCGTCGTCGGGCATCGCGCGGCGCATGACGAGGCTGCGATCGCGGCTGTCGGCGCCCGCCTCCACCTCGAGCCCGACGAGCGAAAGGCCGCCGCCGGTCACGTCGGCGGGCCGCGACGACACGAAGCGCACGCGCTGCGTCTCGCCCTCGAACGCGAGGCGCAGCACCATCGGATCCTTCCAGCGCATCGGGAAGATCTCGGAGAGCTCGCGCCGCAGGAAATTCTCGCCGATGCGCCGGTCCGCGATGCGCTGGCCGTTCGCGGCGCCCGCATCCCATCCCCTGAGCGAGAAGGTGAGCCCCGAATACATCAGCAGCATCATCGTTCCCAGGAGCGCCGTGGCGACGACGAGCTCGATCAGCGTGAAGCCGCGCTGGATTCTCATGCCCGGGTCCAGAGGCCGAGCGTCGAGAGCGCGAGCTGGCGATGGCGATCGTCCGCGCCCTGCCACGTGACGACCACGTCGATGCGATAGAGCTGGTACACGCTGGGCGGCGGCTTCGCCGGGTCCGAGCCCTCGTCGCTGCGCTTCACGTTGACCGTCCACTCGAAGCGCCGGTCCTCGCTCTCGCCGTGGGTCTCGCCCTCCTTGAGGCTCTCCTCCACGCCGGTCGCGGCGAGGCGCGACTGCGCGAGGAGAAGCGCGCGCGACTGGTCCTCGAGGAGCGCCTCGCGCGCGAAGCCCGTGGTGAAGATCTCGAAGGACGTCGCGAGCACCAGCGCGAGGAGCACGAAGGCGACGACCACCTCGATCAGCGTGAAACCACGGGATCGGCGGGCTCTCATGTCATTCGTCGATGGAAACCCGGCCCGTGAGCCAGTCCACGTCGACCAGGTACTTGCGCTCGCCCGAGGCGACGGTGATCCGCCCGCCCGTGGAGCTGCCGTCGGGATAGAAGCGGATCGAGCCGCGCTTCTCGCTGGTGACTTCCGTCTGCGCGGTGAAGAGCTTCACGTCGATGTTGTCGGGAAGCTTGTGGGATTGCCCTTCTCCGGTCGCGAGGTACTCGCGGGAATCCATGTCGAGCGTGAGCAGCGCATCGTGGCGCGTGGACATCGCGGTGGTCTGCGCTGTGCGAAGTCCCGAGGCGAGTGAGCGCGCCGCCGCCTTGAGGTCGGCGGCCGACGCCTTCCCGATGGAGCCGCCGAGGATCACGGCGTAGATGATCGCGCCCAGGGCGAGCACGACGATCACCTCCAGCAGCGTGAACCCGGGGGAACGGCGCATCACCGGCGGGCCCCCTGGATCGGAGCGCGAATCAAGGCGCGGCTCGAGGCGTGGATCGGCGCGCGCTCAGTTGCTGACGTCGCGATTTTCACCGTCGCCGCCTTCCTTGTTGTCGGCGCCGAGCGAGACCAGGTCGAAGGCCTTGGCCGTCCCGGGAACGGTGTACCGATAGTCGTTGCCCCAGGCGTCCTTCAAGTCGGCGTCCTTCGCGTAGGGTCCGTTCCAGCGATCGACCCCGGACGGCTGCTTCACCAGCGACTGCAGGCTGTCCGGATAGCGCCCGACCTCGAGCTTGTAGATCTCGATCTGGCCCACCAGCTGCTGGATGCGGATCTTCGCCTCGCTCGACTTGGCGCGGCCCATCTGCTCGAAGATCTTGGGGCCGACGAACGCCATGATGCCCGCGAGCAGGATGAAGACGATGACGATCTCGAGGATCGTGAAGCCGCGCTGGCGGCGGGAAGGGAATCGGGTCATTTCGCCACCTCGTTAGATCGGCAAGTCGTACACGGACATCATCGCCATGAGGATGGCGATGATGATGAAGCCGATGACCAGCGCCATCGCGACGATCATCACGGGTTGCAGCAGGGCGAGCGACTTGCGGATCGCGACCTCGACCTCGTGGTCGTAGGTCTCCGCGACCTGCATGAGCATGTCGTCGAGGCGTCCCGTCTCCTCGCCGACCTGGATCATGTGCACCGCGAGCATCGGGAAGCGCCCGGTCTCCATCATCGGGCGGCCCAGCCCGCGGCCTTCCTTCAGCTCGCGCGCGACTCCGCCGATGGCCTCCGCGAGGTACGCGTTGCCCATGGTGTCGCGGACGATGTTGAGCGCCGCGACGAGCGTCACGCCGTTGGCGAGCAAGGTGCCGAGCGTGCGCGAGAAGCGCGCCATCTCCACGCGCGAGAAGAGGCTGCCGACGATGGGCCCGGTCACCATCCAGCGGTCGATCCGGTAGCGGACCTCGGGGTCGCGCGAGCGCCGCGCGAGCAGGTAGACGATCGCCGCGCCCGCGAGCAGCATCGGAAACCAGTAGTTCTTCATGACGTCGCCGGCGAGGAGCACGGCCTGCGTCACCATCGGGATCGCCTTGCCGGTGCCCGCGAAGATCGGCTTGAAGCGCGGCACGACCGCGCCCAGCAGCACCACCACGGCGATCACGGCGATCACCGCCAGGAACGCAGGGTAGGTGAGCGAGGCCGTGATGTTGTCGCGCAGCGCCTTGGCGCGCTCCATGTACTCGGCCAGCCGCAGCAGCACCGTGGGCAAGCTTCCCCCGGCCTCGCCCGCGCGGATCATGTTCACGTAGAAGCGCGAGAACACGCCGCGCTGCGCCTCGATCGCCTTGGAGAGCGCCGCGCCGCCGCGAACGTCGTTGCGGATCTTGCCCAGGAGGTCCGCAACCTTCGGGCTCGAGGCGAGATTGATGAGGATCTCGAAGGCGCGGTCGAGCGGCAGGCCCGCCTTGAGGAGCGTGGCGAGCTCGCGCGTGACCACGCCGATGTCGTCCTGGGTCAGCCGGTTGCGCTGGAAAAGGGGCGCACCCGTCGCGACGGCCGAAGCGGCCTTGGCGACGCCCGTCTCCTCGGCGCGAATCGGGATGAAGCCCATCTCCTGCAGCCGCGCGACCGCCATGGCGGTGCTCGACGCCTCGAGCACGCCCTCCTGCACCTCGCCCGAGGGAGTGACGGCCTTGTATTGGAAAAACGGCATGCGGGCGCGATCAGTCCTCGCGCGTGACGCGCAGGACTTCCTCGATGGTGGTGATGCCGGCCAGAGACTTGCGCAGGCCGTTCTCGAACATGGTCTCCATGCCCTCCGCGACAGCCGCGGCGCGCAGGTCGCCGGCGGTGGCGTGGCGCATGATGAGCGAGCGGATGCTGTCCGTCATGGTGAGCATCTCGAGGATGCAGACGCGGCCGAAGTAGCCGGTGCCCGAGCATTCGGCGCATCCCACGGGCCTGTACAGGGTGATGTCGCCCCCGGGCTGGAAGCGGCGCAGCCCCATCTTCTCCACCACCTCCGGCAGCGCCGGGTACGGCTCGCGGCATTTCGGGCAGAGCGTGCGCACCAGGCGCTGCGCCAGGATTCCGTTGATGGTGGACGTGAGGAGGTAGTCCTCGGCGCCCATGTCGAGCAAGCGGCTCACGGTCGAGGGCGCGTCGTTGGTGTGCACGGTGGAAATCACCATGTGGCCGGTCAACGCCGACTGCATCGCGATCCTCACCGTCTCCACGTCGCGGATCTCGCCCACCATGATGATGTCCGGGTCCTGGCGCACGATCGAGCGCAGCGCGTTCGAGAACGTGAGGTCGATCTGCGGCTTCACCTGGATCTGGTTGATGCCGGGCATCTGGTACTCGACCGGGTCCTCGACGGTGACGATCTTCACGTCGGGCTTGTTGAGGCGGTCGAGCGCCGTGTAGAGCGTGGTGGTCTTGCCGCTTCCCGTGGGCCCCGTGACGAGCAGGATCCCGTGCACCTGGTCGAGGGCGGCGAGGAAGCGCTCCAGGGCCTGGCCCTCGAAGCCGAGCGAGGCGAAGTCGAGGGGCACGCCGCCCTTGTCGAGGATGCGCATCACGACGCTCTCGCCGTGCATGGTCGGCACCGTGGACACGCGCAGGTCGATCTCTTTCCCGGAGATGCGCAGCTTGATGCGCCCGTCCTGCGGAAGGCGGCGCTCGGCGATGTCCAGGGACGCCATGATCTTCACGCGCGAGATGATGGCCGCGCTCAACCTCCTCGGCGGGGACTCGACCTCGTGCAGCACGCCGT
>JADGRS010000241.1 GCA_017880705.1 Burkholderiales bacterium | reverse complement strand
GTTCTTCCACATCGAGGGCAAGAACATCGAGCGCAAGGAGCAGCTGCTCATCCACGTCGCGACGGCCCTGCATTTTCCGAAGGGGTTCGGCCACAACTGGGACGCGCTCGAGGAGTGCCTGACCGACCTCGAGTGGGTGGACGCCGAGGGCTACGTCATCTACTACGACCACATCGACCCGCTGCTCGAGAAGCACCCCGACCAGTTCGAGACGCTGGTCGAGATCCTCCGCGACGCGGTGGCCTCCTGGAAGGAAGACGGTGCGGCGATGCTGGTGCTGCTCTCGGGAACCAAGGCGCCCAAGGGCGTCTCGAGGCTGAGGGAAGCGGCGGAGACCTAGACCCTCACGGGTATTCGCTCCTCGATCCGGATCTCGCTCGGCGTGACGCTCGCCCGATAGGCGAGCACTTCGACCCCCGCAGCGATCGCCTCGCGCAGCGTGCGCCCGTACTCGGGATCGATCGCATCCGCCGGGCGCACCTCGCTCACGTCGCCGCGCTGCACGCAGTAGACCTGCACGGGACGCAGCCCGCCCGACTTGAGGCGCATCAGCTCCCGCAGGTGCTTGGAGCCGCGCTCGCTCACGCAGTCGGGAAAGAGCGCCACGCCCCGTGACGCGGCGGCGGTCACGTTCTTCACCTCGACATAGCAGCTCTTCCGGCGCGGGCTCTCGAGGAGGATGTCGACGCGGCTTCGCTCCTCGCCGTATCCCACTTCGCGGCGCAGCGTGCGGTAGCCCGCGAGCTCCGGAATCGCGCCGGACGCGATGGCTTCGGCGACCAGCGCGTTCGGCCGCCCCGTGTTGATGCCGACCATGACCGGCTTGGCGCCGGCGACCTCGACGATCTCCCAGGTGTGCCGGTACTTCCGCGCGGCCTTGTCGCTCTCCGAGAGCCACACGCGGCTCCCGGGCTCCGCGCAGCCGAGCATCGAGCCGGTGTTCGGGCAGGCGGCGGTGATCACCTCGCCTTCCAGCTGAACGTCCGCGAGGAATCGCTTGTAGCGCCGGATGAGGCGCCCCTCGACGAGCTTCCTGTCGAAGATCACCCTTACTCGGAGCCGGCTATGAGCGAGGCGTTGCCGCCCGCGGCGGCGGTGTTCACCGTGAAGGTGCGCTCGTTCGCGAACCGGAAAAGATAGTGCGGCCCGCCGGCCTTGGGACCGGTTCCCGACAGGCCCTCGCCGCCGAAGGGCTGCACGCCCACGGTCGCGCCGATCATGTTGCGGTTCACGTAGAGATTGCCCGCGCATGCGCGGCGGCGCACGAATTCGACGGTGTCCTCGATGCGGCTGTGGATGCCCATGGTGAGCCCGTAGCCCTTGGCGTTCACGGCATCGACGATCGAGCCGAGATCGGCCGACCCGTAGCGCACCACGTGCAGGATCGGCCCGAACACCTCGCGATCGATCGCGTCGAGGCTGGCGATCTCGTACGCGCGCGGCGCGAAGAACATTCCCGCGTTCCGGTCGACGGGCATCGCCGCCTTGCAGAGCAGCTTCGCCTCGCGATCCATCCTCGCCGCGTGCGCCTCGAGCATCGCGAGCGCCTCGGCGTCGATCACGGGCCCCACGTCGGTGTCGAGGCGTGCGGGATCGCCGAGCTTCAGCTCCGCCATGGCGCCGGCGAGGATCTCGATCACCCGGGGCGCGATCTCCTCCTGCAGGCACAGGATGCGCAGCGCCGAGCAGCGCTGGCCGGCGCTGTTGAAGGCTGACGCAATCACGTCTGAGACGACCTGCTCGGGAAGCGCGCTCGAATCGACGAACATCGCGTTCAGCCCGCCAGTCTCCGCGATGAAGGGAACGATGGGCCCGTCGCGCGCCGCGAGCGCGCGGTTGATCGCGCGGGCGGTCTCGGTCGAGCCGGTGAAGGCCACGCCCGCGATGCGCGGATCGCTCACCAGCGCCGCGCCGACCGTCTCGCCGTCGCCCGGCACGAGATGGAGCGCATCCACGGGAACGCCCGCCTCATGGAGGATCTTCACCGCGCGATACGCCACGAGCGGCGTCTGCTCCGCGGGCTTCGCGATCACTGCGTTGCCCGCGGCGAACGCGGCGGCAACCTGCCCTACGAAGATGGCGAGGGGAAAATTCCACGGGCTCACGCAAACGAAAGTCCCGCGCCCCGTGAGCTGCAGGCGATTGGACTCGCCCGTGGGGCCGGTGAGCTCCTCGGCCCGCGCGAAATGACGGCGCGCGAGCATCGCGTAGTAGCGGCAGAAGTCGGCGGCCTCGCGCACCTCGCCGAGGCCGTCGGCAAGCGTCTTGCCCGCCTCGCGCGCGAGGAGCGCGAGGAGCTCGACGCGATTGGCCTCGAGCGCGTCGGCCGCGCGCTCCAGAATCGCGGCGCGGTTGTTCGCGTCGGGAATGGACGCGCGGCTCGCGGCGGCGAGCGCGAGCCACGCGATCTGCGCGGTGCCCTCGACGACGCGCCCGATCGTCCGTCCGCTCGAAGGGTCGCGCGCCTCTCGCGCGACGCCCGCGACGTCCTTGCCGGACACGAGCGGCGCGGCGGCGAAGTCAGTGCGCGCCGCGAACGAGGAGAGCCGCGCGAGGAGCGGCGCCGCGAACGATTCGTCGGCGAACGCGAAGCCCGCCGAATTGGCGCGATCGCCGTAGAGCGCCGCGGGCAGCGGGATCTTCGGATTCGCCGCCGGCTGGGAAGCCGCGATCGCCACCGGATCGGCGATCACGCTCTCGATGGGAATCGCTGCATCGGCGATGCGGTTCACGAACGAAGTGTTCGCGCCGTTCTCGAGCAAGCGCCTCACAAGATAGGGAAGAAGGTCCTCGTGGCTTCCCACGGGCGCGTAGACGCGGCATGCGTGCCCCTGCGCGATCACCTGCTCGTAGAGATCCTCGCCCATTCCGTGCAGGCGCTGGAACTCGAGCGGCTGGCCGGGCGATGCGCGCTCGAGGACGGTCGCCACCGTGTGCGCGTTGTGCGTCGCGAACTGGCCGTAGAACGCGTCGGGCGACGCCAGGATCTTCCCGGCGCAGGCGAGATAGGAGACGTCGGTGTTCGCCTTGCGCGTGAAGACGGGATAGCCCGCGAGCCCCTGCATCTGCGCGCGCTTCACCTCGCTATCCCAGTACGCGCCCTTCACCAGGCGAACCATGATGCGGCGGCGCTCGCGCCGCGCGAGATCCGCGAGCCAGTCGATCATGAAGGGCGCGCGCTTCTGGTACGCCTGGACCGCGACTCCCAGCCCTTCCCACCCGGCGAGCGTCTTCGAGGCGAACGCGTGCTCGAAGATGTCGAGCGACAGGTCGAGGCGATCCGCCTCCTCGGCGTCGAGCGTGACCCCGACGTCGCCCCGGCGCGCCCGCTCGACCAGGGCGAGGACTCGCGGCGCGAGCTCCGCGCGCACGCGCTCGCGCTGCGTGAATTCATAGCGTGGATGAAGCGCCGAGAGCTTGATCGAGATGCCGGGCCTCGAAAACACGCCCGGCACAGCCCGGGCGTCCCGATACGCGGCGATCGCGTCGATGGCCTTCTCGTACGCGGTGAAGTAGCGCCCGGCGTCGGCCGCGGTGAAGGCCGCTTCGCCGAGCATGTCGTACGAGTGAAGATACGCGGCGTGCTCGGCCTCGCGGCTGCGCGCGAGCGCGTCCTCGATGGTGCGCCCCATCACGAACTGCTCGGCCATGAGCTTCATGCCCTGGCGCAGCGCCATGCGCACCACGGGCTCGCCCGCGCGGGCGGCGAGGCGCGCGAGCCACGCGCCGGGACTCTCGGCGGTTTGCTCATCCACGCTCACCAGCTTTCCGGTGAGCATCATCCCCCAGGTTCCGGCATTCACGAGGAGCGAGCGATTGCGTCCGACGTGGCGTTCCCAATCGCCCTGGGAGAGCTTGTCTCGGATCAGCCGATCCGCGGTGGCGGCATCGGGAATCCTCAGGAGCGCCTCGGCGACGCACATCAGCAGCACGCCTTCCTGCGACGAAAGGTCGTATTCGCGAAGGAACGACTGCATCCCCGCATGCACCTTCTGCAGGGAGCGCACCTTCTCGACGAGCCCGCGTGCGCGCGCCTGCACTCGCTCCGCGACCTCGGGCGCCAGGCGCGCCTGCGCCAGGAGCTCGCCGAGCGCCTCGGCTTCGTCCCGGAGATAGTTCTCCCGCAGCCGTACGCGAAGCGGGGGTATGTGCTGGTCCATGGGAATGGGGATCAAGAAAAATGGCCCGGGACGTAGTTCGCCCCAGGCCATTCTAGCTTCTGGACCGCGCCTCAGGCGGCAGGCGGCGGAGCACTCTCCTGCTTGCCGATCTGCGCGCGCACGGCGTTCATGTCGAGCGCCTGCGCCTTTTCGACCACTTGCTCGAGCGCGCTCTGCGGAAGCGCTCCCGGCTGCGAGAAGACGATGATCTGCTCGCGGAACACCATCAGCGTGGGAATCGAGCGGATCTGGAAATGCGAGGCGATTTCCTGCTCTTCATCCGTGTTGACCTTGGCGAACACCGCGCCGGGATTCTGCTCGGCGACGCGCTCGAACACGGGCGCGAAGCCGCGGCACGGCCCGCACCACGGGGCCCAATAGTCGACGATGACCGTCGCGTTGGAAGTGATGACCTGCTCGAAATTGTCCTTGGTCAGCTCGACTACGGGCATTGATGCCTCCGACAGTTGGGGTTTCGTATGGACAGCTTGACCGAACGCGGCTTTGACGGCCAGTTGGAAAAAACTATCTGCGCGATAGGAAAAGGCCACGCTACCCGCGCGCCTCGGGGCGAATCGGAAGGTCGACGCGACCGGTGAGACGGATCACCCGCAGCAACGTCTCGCGTACCGCCTCGTGGCCCGTGAGCAGCCGGTGCAGGTCGTCCACGCCCGAGATCGTGTCGTCGCCGAGCGCGATGATGAGGTCGCCCTCGCGAAGCCCCGCCTTTTCCGCGGGGCCGCCGCGCTCGACCTGGATCACGCGCACGCCGCTCTCGTTCTCCAGTGCGAAATGCCGCACGTAGCGCCGCGAGATCGGCACGTTCTCGCCTGCGACCCCGATGCGCGCGCGCGGCACGCGGCCTTCGGTGACGAGCCAGCCGGCGATGACTCGCGCGGTGTTCGCGCCGATCGCGAAGCAGATGCCCTGCGCGGGCAGGATGACCGCGGTGTTGACGCCGATCACCTCGCCCCGCGAGTTCACCAGCGGGCCGCCGGAGTTGCCGGGATTCAACGCGGCGTCGGTCTGGATCACGTCGTCGATGAGCCGTCCGGCCTGGGAGCGCATCGAGCGGCCGAGCGCGCTCACGATTCCCGAGGTGACCGTGTGCTGGAATCCGTACGGGCTGCCGATGGCGATCGCCACCTGGCCCACCTCGACCTTGCGGGAATCGCCGAGCGCGATCCAGTCGTCGACCGGCGCGTCGAGACGGACCACCGCGAGGTCGGAATCGGGATCGTCGCCGACGAGCCTCGCGTTGCTCTCGCGGCCGTCGGGAAGGCTGACGAC
>JADGRS010000018.1 GCA_017880705.1 Burkholderiales bacterium | reverse complement strand
ACGAGGCGGTGCGCGCCCATCTCAAGCCCGGCGGCGTCTTCCAGACGTGGTTCCCGGTCGGCGAGGAGCGGATCGCGCGCGCGGTCGCGAAATCGCTCTCCGAGGTTTTTCCGTACATCAGGGTCTACCGCGGCGTCGAAGGATGGGGCCTGCATTTCCTCGCGTCAATGCAGCCCCTGAAGCCGATCGGCCCCGACCAGATGCTGAGCCGGCTGCCTCCATTGGCGCAAGCCGACCTGTCGGAGTGGACGATCAACGGCCTGCGTCCAGACATCGAGATGGTGCTCTCGCACGAGCTTGCGATCGAGGCCGTGCTGCCGGATCGCGCGTCCATCGTGGTCACCGACGACCGGCCCTACAATGAATATTTCCTCCTGCGACGCCTCACCGGCGGGCGATAGCGCGTGACCTCGGTCGCGAGCAGGCCGCTTCGGTCGCCACGCCCCTCGGAGCAAACGCGTTGAACCCGTGGATTTCTCGATTGACGAGCTCGAGGATCGTGGGCGCCGGCGTGGCGCTCGCGTTGGCCGCGCTCCTCCTCGTGAAGGCGACCGCGGCATTTCCCTCGCAATTCGGCATCGACTTCTACCAGTTCTGGGGCGTGCCGCTCGCGAAGACGATTTCCGCGACGCCGCGCAGTCCTTACGACGATCCCCAGGGCTACGCGCGCGTGCTGAACGCGATGTCCGACGCGTCGGGCAGCCGCAAGCTCCACGACGCGAACGCCGCCCGGCGCAACCTCGAGCCCATGGGGACGCCCTTTCTCTATACGGTGTTCTCCATCTTTCCCGCCGACTACGACCAGGCGCAGATCGTGTACGAGAGCCTCCTTTACCTCGCGGCGGCAGGGGGCATCTTCGTGCTCGGGCGGTTGAGGGGGATTGCGCCGTGGCCCGCGCTGTGGATCGCAATCCTTGTGGAGCTCACCTTCAGGCCCTTCACGCTGGATGTGATGGTCGCGAACGTCAACTCGCTGCAACTCGCGTTCATGGCGGCCTTGCTCCATGTCGCGGTGAAGCGGCTCTATTCGGGCAACTCGATCGTCGACGGGCTCTTCCTCGGTTTACTCGCCGTATTCGTGCTCTTCAAGCCGAATACCCCCTGGATCGCACTGGCCTTCGGGATCCATTACTGGGTCACGCAGGGACACCGAAGGTTCTTCGCCGGCGTGGGCGTCGCCGCGATTTGCTCCGTCGCTGCGTTCGCCGCCGGCGCGTGGTTCTTCCGCGACGCCGGCGTTTGGGGCGAGTGGCTGCGGTTCGCACGCGGGATGGACGGCTCGGGGTTGCCCCTGACCCTCGCCCAGGGAAACGTGTCGCTGTCGATGCTGTGGGCGCAACAGTCGAGATCCTACGGGCCCGTCGGCTACGGATTGATCATCGCGAGCGCGTTGTCGCTTGCGTTGGCGCTCGCGATGTCTTCGGGGGGGCGAGGCGCCCATCTGCTCGGGGCCACGACGCGCAGGGTCTTCTCGGATCCCTGGTTCGCGGCGGCGATCGGCGTGGTGTTCACGTTCGCGACGTCGCCGCTCGTATGGCCGCACTACCATGTGCTCGCGCTCGTTCCGATCTTCTGGCTCTCGGGGCTCGAGGGACGCGCACGCGTCGCCCGCTGGGGCGCGCTGATCTGCTACGTCGGGCTGTCGGAGCCCTTCTTCAACATCCCGCCAGCCGCGAGCTACTACGAAGCCATCCAGGCTGCCAAGTTCTTCTCGTGGGTCGCGCTCGTCCCCGGGGTGTTCGCTTATGTCTCCGCGCAGCACCGCGCCTTGCAAGACGGCGGTGCGAGTTGATCGGCGAACTGCGGCGCTTTCTCCTGTACGCCGCGGCCGGCGCCGTTTCGACGGCGACGCACTATGCCGTGATGATCGCGATGGTGCAGTGGGCGAACTGGCCCGAAGTCCTCGCGACCTGCGTGGGCTTCCTCGCGGGGGCGTGCGTGAAATACCCGCTCAACTACTGGGGGGTGTTCGCAAGCCGGCAACTCCACAGCGTCGCCATGACGCGATTCGTGCTGGCGCTCGCCATCAGTTTCGTGCTGAACGCGGCGATCTTCGCGATCCTCCTCCACGTGCTCGACGTCCACTACATGGTGTCGCAAGTGCTCACGACCGGAGTGGTGCTCTTCGTGAACTACTTGCTAGCCCGTTACTGGATCTTTCACGCTCGCACCGGGCGCGACGAGAAACCGGTCTGAGCGGAAATCGAGGAACGCGGGCCGCGCGAGCCCCCATCGCCACGCGCGATACGCGAGCGACGTCCGCACGACGCCCAGCCCGTAACGCACCGACCGGGCGAAGCTGATCGAGCTCGAATCCTGGCGATAGCGCGTCGGGCAGGAAATCTCGCCGATGGGGATGCCGCGCGCGATCGCCTGCACGAGCATCTGGTTGTCGAACACGAAATCGTCCGAGTTGGCGAGAAGCGGCAGGCTCAAGAGCGCCTCGCGCGAGAAGGCGCGGTAGCCGGTGTGGTACTCGGAAAGCTTCGCGCCCGTGAGGAGGTTCTGCATTGCGGTGAGCATGCGATTGGCGACGTATTTCCATATAGGCATGCCGCCCGCGAGCGCGCCCGAGGAGCCGCCGCCGAGGATCCGCGAGCCGAGCACCACGCCATAGACTCCGGAGGCGATCATTCCCGCGATGGCGGTGATGAGCTTCGGCTCGTACTGGTAGTCGGGGTGCAGCATCACGACGATGTCGGCCCCTTCGGCAAGCGCGGCGCGGTAGCAGGTCTTCTGGTTCGCGCCGTACCCGCGGTTCTCGGGATGGACGTGGATCTTGGTGATCCCCAGCTTCCTCGCGACTTCCACCGTTTGGTCGTTGCTGCGGTCGTCGACGAGGATGATCTCGTCCACGACGCCCGGAGGAATGTCGTTGAACGTGAGCTCGAGCGTTCCAGCTGCGTTGAACGCCGGCAGCACGACCACCAGTTTCTTGCCATCGATCATGGGTTCGCTTTCGCCTCGCGCCCTCAAAATGCCGCCTGTCCTGCATTCTGGCATGGCCACGGTCCGCGGCGCTCTTGGATTTGTGCATAACCCGATCGATGGAGGCTTGGGAGCGGCGCTTATCCACATCGCGAATCTCGTTTGTTTTTGCCTGCCCCGCGCACGATTTCCACGCGTAGACTTTCATTCATGCCATTAAAGACCACCGCCGGAGACCATGGCCAAGCCGTGAAGGGCCGCGGCGCCACCATCAACATCGAAGGCCGCTTCGAGATCTGGAAGCGGGAGGCCGACGACGACGGATGGTTCCAGGACCCGGGCGACGAGCCCGCGCGCGTGAAGACCGTGATTTCCATCGAGCACGCGAAGAGCGTGATCTCGCGCCACAACTCCCCCGACCTCGGATTCTCGCAGTCGATCAATCCGTATCGCGGATGTGCGCATGGATGCCCATTTTGTTATGCCCGGCCGAGTCACGCGTATCTCGGTCTGTCGCCCGGGCTCGATTTCGAGACGAGGTTGACCGCAAAGGTGAATGCCGCGCAAAAGTTGCGCGAAGAGCTCGCGAAGCCCGGCTACAGATGCGAGCCCCTCGCAATCGGCGTGAACACCGATGCGTACCAGCCCATCGAGCGCCAGCAGCGAATCACGCGATCGATCCTCGAGGTCGTGCACGAAACAAGTCATCCTGTGTCGCTGATCACCAAGTCCGCGTTGATCGAGCGCGATCTCGATCTCCTCGCGCCGATGGCGAAGAAGCGCCTCGTCGCCGTGACGTTTTCGATCACGACCCTCGACCACGAGATTTCGCGAAGGATGGAGCCGCGCACCAGCGCGCCGGCCAGGCGCCTGGAAGCCATTCGTCGACTCACTGCCGCGGGCATTCCCGTCAACGTGAACGTGGCGCCGGTGATCCCGTTCCTCACCGATTCCGAGCTCGAGCCCATCATGGAAGCCGCGGCGAAAGCGGGAGCGGTCAGCGCAGGCTACGCCCTCGTGCGCTTGCCCTGGGAAGTGCGCCCCATCTTCAAGGAATGGCTCGAGAAGCATTTTCCCCTCAAGGCCGAGCACGTGATGTCGCGCATCCGCGACATGCGCGAAGGCCGCGAGAACGACCCCGAGTTCGGCACGCGGATGGTGGGCAAGGGCACCCTCGCCGAGCTCCTCTCGCAGCGCTTCCGCAAGGCCGTCCAGCGCTTCGGTCTCGACCGGGACGTGCACGACCTGGATTGCAGTCTCTTCCTGCCGCCCTCACTTAGCGGGCAGCAGTCGCTTTTCTGAGCGAAACGTCTCTGGCTCGGAAGCGGTCCAACCGCTTATAATTTGCGGCTATTTCCGGTCGAGGACACAATCCGAGGGCTGGAAGCATCACGCCCCAAAGCACCCCTTTTGAGGAGCATGAATGTCCGCGCTGCCCATCTCGCTGGAAGACAAGTACGACCTCGCTTCCGGCCGCGTCTTTCTCAACGGCACCCAAGCTCTCGTTCGCCTCGCGATGATGCAGCGCGAGCGCGACGCCGCCCAGGGGCTGAACACCGCGGGATTCATCTCGGGCTATCGCGGCTCGCCGCTCGGCGGCTTCGACCAGGCGCTCTGGAAGGCGAAGGACCATCTGAGGCAGAGCCACGTCTTCTTCACGCCGGGCGTGAACGAGGAGCTCGCCGCCACCGCCGTGTGGGGCTCCCAGCAGGTGCAGCTCTTCGAGGGCGCGAAGTACGATGGCGTGTACGCCATGTGGTACGGCAAGGGCCCCGGGGTGGATCGCAGCGGCGACGTGTTCAAGCATGCAAACGCCGCGGGGACCGCCAAGCATGGAGGGGTCCTCCTTCTCGCGGGCGACGACCATGCGTGCAAGTCCTCGACGCTTCCGCACCAGAGCGAGCACGCATTCGACGCCGCGATGATTCCCGTGTTGTATCCGACCGGCGTGCAGGAGATCATCGACCTGGGCCTGCACGGCTTCGCGATGTCGCGCTACTCCGGCTGCTACGTCGCGTTCAAAGTGATCTCCGAGACGGTGGACTCGTCGGCATCGATCGAGGTGAATCCCGACAGCCCCCGCATTCTCCTTCCTCAGGATTTCCAGCTTCCGGCCGCGGGCGTGAACATCCGCTGGCCCGACGCCCCGATGGAGCAGGAGCTTCGGCTACAGCACGACAAGATCTACGCGGCGCTCGCGTACGCGCGCGTGAACCGCCTGAACCGCATCACGGTCGACTCGCCGAAGCCGCGCCTGGGCATCATCGCCTCCGGCAAGAGCTATCTCGATGTGCTGCAGGCGCTCGAGGATCTCGGCATCGATGCGGACCACGCGGCGCGCATCGGCATCCGCCTCTACAAGGTCGGCATGCCCTGGCCCCTCGAGCCCAACGGCGTCCGCGAGTTCGCGCAAGGGCTCGAGGAGATCCTCGTGGTCGAGGAAAAGCGCCAGCTGATCGAGTACCAGATGAAGGAGCAGCTCTACAACTGGCGCGACGACGTGCGTCCGAAAGTGATCGGCAAGTACGACGAGCACGGCGAGTGGGAGGTGCATCGCAGCGAGTGGCTCCTTCCCGCGGCCGGCGAGCTCACGCCCGCGATGGTCGCGCGCGTGATCGCGCAACGCATCGGCAAGTTCTATACGTCGGAGACGATCCAGGCGCGCCTGAAGTTTCTCGAGGCCAAGGAAGCGGCGCTCGCGCGCCCGCGCGACAAGGTCGCCCGCATTCCGTATTTCTGCTCGGGATGCCCGCACAACACCTCGACGCGCGTGCCCGAGGGGTCGAAGGCGCTCGCCGGCATCGGCTGTCATTACATGGCGATCTGGATCCGCCCGGACGAGACCATGACGTTCACGCAGATGGGCGGAGAAGGCGTGCCATGGGTGGGCATCGCCCCCTTCACCGAGACGAAGCACGTGTTCGCGAACCTCGGCGACGGGACGTATTTCCACAGCGGCCTGCTCGCGATCCGCGCCGCGGCGGCGGCGGGCGTCAACATCACCTACAAGATCCTGTTCAACGACGCCGTCGCGATGACCGGGGGACAGCCCGTGGACGGCCAGCTCACCGTGGCGATGGTCACGCGCCAGGTGCTCGCCGAGGGCGTGAAGAGGGTCGTGGTGGTCACCGACGAGCCCGGCAAGTACGCGAGCGTGACGGATCTCGCGCCCGGAACGACGGTGCATCACCGCGACGACCTGGACGCCGTGCAGCGCGAGCTGCGGGAGATTTCCGGCACGACGGTGCTCGTGTACGACCAGACTTGCGCCGCGGAGAAGCGCCGCCGCCGCAAGCGCGGCAAGTTCCCCGATCCCGCGAAGCGCGTCGTCATCAACGAGCTCGTGTGCGAGGGCTGCGGCGATTGCGGCTCGAAGTCCAACTGCCTCTCGATCGTTCCGGTCGAGACCGAGTTCGGTCGCAAGCGCGCGATCGACCAGAGCACGTGCAACAAGGACTACTCGTGCGTGAAGGGCTTCTGCCCGAGCTTCGTGACCGTCGAGGGAGGGCAGCTTCGCAAGAAGCGCCCGGTCGTGCAGGAGGTGCTGTCCGTGCTTCCGCAGCCGGCGCTTCCCGCGCTGGACCGTCCGTACGGAATCCTCGTGACCGGCGTGGGCGGCACCGGTGTCGTGACCATCGGCGCCATCCTCGGCATGGCGGCGCACATCGAAGGCAAGGGCGTGGCGGTCCTCGACATGACGGGCCTCGCGCAGAAGGGCGGCTCGGTGTATTCGCACATCCGCCTCGCGAGGGGCCCGGAGGAGATCCACGCGGTGCGCATCGCCGCGGGGGAGGCGCGTCTCGTCATCGGCTGCGACATGATAGTCGCCGCCTCCGACGAGGCGATAGCGAAGATGCAGTCGGGATTCACGCGGGCGGTCATCAACGGCGACGTGGCGACCACCGGCGGCTTCACGAAGGATCCGGATCTCCAGGTGCCGACGCAGGATCTCGGGGACGCGATTCGCGAGGCATGCGGGCCCGGCGCCGCCGATTTCGTCGATGCGACCGACCTCGCGACCGCGCTTCTCGGCGACTCGATCGCGACCAACCTCTTCATGGTCGGCTACGCCTGGCAGAAGGGCCTGGTGCCGATCGGCGAAGCGGCGATCCTGCAGGCGATCGAGCTGAACGGCGCGGCCGTCGAGTCGAACCGGAAGGCGTTCGAGTGGGGAAGGCGGGCCGCGGTCGACCTGGCCTCGGTGGAGCGCGCGGCGACGCCGCCCGAGGCGCGTCCGGAGAGCCAGCGCTTCTCGCGCGACCTCGACGAGATGGTCGCGCGTCGCAAGGAATTCCTCGCGGCGTACCAGGACGACGCCTATGCCAAGCGCTACGAGGACTTCGTCGCGCGGGTTCGCGCCGCCGAACAATCGAAGGCGGCGGGATCGACTCGGCTCGCGTCGGTCGTCGCGCGCTATCTCTTCAAGCTCATGGCGTACAAGGACGAGTACGAAGTCGCGCGTCTCTACACCGGCACCGATTTCCTCGCGCGCGTGGACGCACGGTTCGAGGGCGATTACCGGATCGTGATGCACCTCGCGCCGCCGCTCTGGGTGAAGGACGATCCCGCCACGGGCGAGCCGCGCAAGCGCGAGTTCGGGCCGTGGATGCTGTCGGCGATGCGGGTGCTCGCGCGGCTGAAGTTCCTGCGCGGCACGGCGTTCGACATTTTCGGGCGCAGCGAAGAGCGGCGCACGGAGAGAAGGCTCATCGCCGACTACGAGCGCGTCGTGAACGAGCTCCTCGAAAAGCTCGATGCCGGTCGCGTCGAGCTCGCCTCCGAGATCGCCGCGATTCCCGAGTTCATCCGCGGCTATGGCCCGGTGAAGCAGCGCCACCTGAAGGACGCAAAGGCGCGCGAGGCGCAGCTCCTCGCGCAGTGGCGCGATCCTTCCGATTCGGCGCGATTGAAGAGGATTCCGATCCGCGCCGCGGCGTGAGTCAGCGCTGCACGTGCCCCGAGAAGCGCAGCGAGCAGCCGCGATCGCCGATGGCGAGCGCGCCCGGCGCGCCGAAGGGCAGCGTCACCTTGCGGGCGACATGGCCGAACGGAAATCCCGTGATGACGGGATAGGGCACGATCGAGCGCAGCGTCTCGATCACCTCGTCCATCGAATAAGGATAGCGCAGCGGATTCGACGGCCTGCAGTCGGTGAAGTCGCCCAGCAGGATCGCGCGCTGGCGCCCGAGCACGCCCGCGTGGTGGAGCTGCAGGAAAAGACGCTCGATCGCGTAGGGCTCCTCGGCGATCTCTTCCACGTAGAGGATGCCGTCGTCGATGGCGGGAAAGTAGGGCGTTCCCGCGAGATGCGCGATGAGGGAGAGATTGCCTCCCCACAGCGTTCCCTCCACGCGGCGCGCGTCGTAGCCGTGATCGCAGGGGAATTCGCCGATGTGGTGGCTGTCGCGGCTCAACGCCATCCAGAAATGCTGCTGCGCGAAACTGTCGGGGTGGCCGTTGCCGAAATCGATGGAGAGCATCGGGCCGTGGAAGGTCACGAGGTTCGCGCAGGAATAGGCCGCCATGTTGAAGGCGGTGAAGTCGCTGAAGCCCACAAAGGCCTTGCCGCACGTGGCGACGCGGTTCCAGTCGATGCGGTGCAGGATCCGCGACAGGCCGTAGCCGCCGCGCGCCGCCATGACCAGGTCGATCGACGCGTCGTCGAGGAGCGCGTGGAATCCCGCGAGGCGCTCGTCGTCCGTGCCGGCGAAGTAACGCCACGCGTGCAGGGTCTCGTCGGGCACGACGACGCGGTGGCCCAGGTCGCGCAGGTACTCGACGCCGCCCGCCATCGACGCCTCGTCGACGCGGCCCGAAAGCGCGCAGATGCCGATGGTGGCGGGCTCGGGAAGCGCACGCGGCAGCCGGCGCGCAACGCCGCGCAGCGGCGCCAGACTCGAGCGCAGCGTCTCAGCCACCGCCGCCGTGAAGCTCTTCGAATGCGATGACGTTGCCGTCGGGATCGCGCACGACGAACCAGCGCGTGCCCCAATGGGTCTGCTCGGGCTCTGCCACGATGTGGGCGCCCTTCGGCAAGGTGCGGAAACGCGCATCGATGTCGTGGATGTCGAGGTGGACATCGGGACGCGCGCCATTGCCCGCGACGGCGCCGGATTCCGCGGGGCGCTCCGCAAGCACCACCTTCACGCCGCCGCCCGAGAGCACGGCGCCGCGCCCGTTGCCGTTGCCGCCCCAGGTCTTGCTCACCGACCATCCGAGCACGTCGCGATAGAACGCGAGCGAGGCCTCGAAATCCGCGGGCCTGATGAACAGGTGGTCGAAGCGATCGTTCATGCGGCGCGCCCGGCCGCGTGCTTGTCCTGCTCCTGCGCATCCACCACCGCGAGCGCCGTCAGGTTGATGATGCGCCGCACGGTCGCGGTCGGCGTGAGGATATGCACGGGCTTCGCCGCGCCGAGGAGGATCGGCCCTACGGTGATGCCCGCGCCGCCGACGACCTTGAGAAGGTTGAACGAGATGTTGGCGGCATCGAGCGTCGGCATGATGAGCAGATTCGCCTCGCCCTTCAACCGCGAGTTCGGAAAGGCCTTGAGGCGCACTTCCTCCGAGAGCGCCGCGTCGCCGTGCATCTCGCCTTCGACATCGAGATTGGGCATCTTCTCGCGGATGAGCGCGAGCGCCGTCTGCATCTTCGTCGCCGAGGGCGAGTCGCTCGTGCCGAAGTTCGAGTGCGACAGCAGCGCCACTTTCGGCACCAGCCCGAAGCGCCGGATCTCCTCGGTCGCGAGCATCGTCATCTCGAGGATCTGCTCGGGGGACGGATCGACGTTCACGTAGGTGTCGCAGATGACGACGGTTCGCCTGGGCAGCATCAGCAGGTTCATCGCGTAATAGCTGCCGACGCCGGGCCGCTTGCCGATCACCTGGTCGATGTAGTGCAGGTGCAGGTCGTGCGTGCCGAAGGTTCCGCAGATGAGCCCGTCAGCATCGCCGCGATGGATCATCATCGCGCCGATGAGCGTATGGCGCCGGCGCATCTCGATCTGCGCATAGGCCTGGGAAACGCCGCGGCGCTCCGTGAGCTTGTGATACTCGGTCCAGTAATCGCGGAAGCGAGGGTCGCCTTCGGGGTTGACCACCTGGAAGTGCACGCCGGGCTTCAACCGCAGCCCGAAGCGCTCGCTGCGCCGCTCGAGGACCGCGGGACGTCCGACGAGGATGGGCCTGGCGAGCCCTTCGTCGACGACCACCTGCGTCGCGCGCAGGACGCGCTCGTCCTCTCCCTCGGCGAACACGATGCGCCTGGGCATCTCCTTCGCTCGCGTGAAGATGGGCTTCATGATGAGGCCCGAGTGGTAGACGAACTCGTTCAGCTTCTGGATGTATGCCGGGAAATCCTTGATGGGATCGGTCGCGACGCCGCTGTCCATGGCCGCCTTCGCGACGGCCGGCGCGATCTTGACGATGAGCCGCGGATCGAACGGCCGCGGAATGAGGTAGTCGGGCCCGAAGCTCAGCTGCTCGGTGCCGTAGGCTTGCGCCACGATGTCGGACTGCTCGGCCATGGCGAGGTCTGCGATCGCGTTCACCGCGGCGAGCTTCATCGCCTCGTTGATCGTGGTCGCGCCCACGTCGAGGGCGCCGCGAAAGATGAACGGGAAGCAAAGGACGTTGTTTACCTGGTTCGGATAGTCCGAGCGCCCGGTCGCGATCACCGCGTCGTCGCGCACCGCCTTCACCTGCTCTGGCAGGATTTCAGGCTCGGGATTCGCGAGGGCGAGAATCAGGGGCCTCGCCGCCATCTTCTTCACCATCTCGGGCTTCAGCACGCCGCCCGCGGAGAGGCCGAGGAAGACGTCCGCGCCTTCGATCACCTCGGCCAGCTTGCGCGCCTCGGTCTTGCGCGCATAACGGACCTTGTTGTCGTCCATCTCCTCCTTGCGGCCCTGGTAGACGACGCCGAGGATGTCGGTGACCCAGATGTTGTCCATCTTCACGCCCAAGGCGACGAGCATGTCGAGGCAGGCGAGGGCGGCCGCTCCGGCGCCGGAAACCACGAGCTTCACCTTCGAGATCTCCTTGCCCACCACGCGCAGCCCGTTCCTCACGGCGGCCCCGACGATGATCGCCGTGCCGTGCTGGTCGTCGTGGAAGACGGGGATCTTCATCCGCTCGCGCAGCTTCCTCTCGATGTAGAAGCACTCGGGCGCCTTGATGTCCTCGAGGTTGATGCCGCCGAACGTCGGCTCGAGCGCGGCGATGATGTCGACCAGCTTGTCGGGGTCGCGCTCGGCGAGCTCGATGTCGAAGACGTCGATGCCCGCGAATTTCTTGAAGAGGACGGCTTTGCCCTCCATCACCGGCTTGGCGGCGAGAGGGCCGATGTTGCCGAGACCCAGTACCGCGGTGCCGTTGGTCACGACCGCGACGAGATTGCCGCGCACGGTGAGCTCGCGCGCGCTGCCGGGGTTCTCCACGATGGCGTCGCACACGGCGGCGACGCCGGGCGTGTACGCGAGCGCGAGGTCGCGCTGCGTGATGAGCGACTTGGTTGCCGCCACCTCGATCTTGCCGGCGACAGGCAGGCGATGGTATTCGAGGGCGGCTTTGCGCAGGTCGTCGATCATTGTAACTGGTTGAGCAGAAACCCTTTTTTAGTTCGTTTCAGTGTATCACGGAGCGCCTTGGGCGAGGAGGCGCGCACCGGGGCTTGACGGAACGCGTCGATATAATTAAGAATATGGTTATGAATCGCAACTACCTCAGGGCGATCCCGCGCGAATGGCGAACGATCTCGCGCGCGTTCACGGCGCTTGGCGACGCCCATCGGCAGCGAATCCTGCTCACGTTCGAGAAAGGCGAGCGGCTGAACGTCGGGCAGATCGCCGAGGTCTCGACCCTCTCCCGCTCGGCCGTCTCTCACCACCTGAAGCTGCTGCGCGAAGCGGGCGTTCTCGATTCGGAGAAGATCGGCAAGGAAGTGTTCTTCTGGGTGGACAAGGCGTTCCTCGAGAAGTCCCTCGAGGCCGTGCTCGACTTCATTCGCAGGCACTCGTGAGGAAACCGTGAGCGGCCAGGGACAATTCCAGCTGATGTCGCAGCGCCGGTTCGCGCCGCTTTTCTGGACGCAGTTCCTCGGCGCGGCCAACGACAACCTCTTCAAGTTCTCGTTCACGCTGCTCGCCACCTATCACGCCGTGGAATGGGGAGGCGTGGATCCGGCCACGGCGGGATTCGTCGTCGGCGCGATCTTCATCGCTCCATTCCTCATCTTCTCCGCGACCTCGGGCCAGCTCGCCGACAAGATCGAGCGCTCCAGCCTCATGCGCTTCGTGAAGAATCTCGAGATTGCGGTGATGCTGGTCGCGGCCACGGGGTTCATCGCGCGCGACGCGCGGCTCCTCTATCTCGTGGTGTTCCTGATGGGCCTGCACTCGACGCTCTTCGGCCCGGTGAAGTACGCCTACCTTCCGCAGCACTTGCGCGACGACGAGCTCACGGGCGGCAACGGCCTGGTCGAGATGGGCACCTTCGTCGCGATCCTAGCGGGGACGATGGCCGGTGGGCTGCTCGTGGAAAGCGGGGAGGGCGGCACGCTGCTCGTCGCGGTCGCGTGCGTGTCCGTTGCGATCCTCGGCCGGATCGCGGCCGCCTTCATTCCACGTTCGCCGGCGCCGGAGCCGGGGCTGCGCGTCAACTGGAATCCGGTCTCCGAAACCTGGCGCAACCTTCACATCGCCGCGCGGGATCGCACGGTATTTCATTCGCTGATGGGAATCTCGTGGCTCTGGTTCTTCGGCTCGATTTTCCTCACCTCCTTCACGCCGTTCGCGAGGCTGGTCCTCGGTGGCGACGAAAGCGTGGTCACGCTGCTCCTTGCGGTGTTCTCGATCGGCATCGGATCGGGCTCGCTCGCGTGCGAGCGCCTGTCCGCGCGCAAGGTCGAGATCGGCCTCGTTCCCTTCGGTTCCATCGGCATGACGCTCTTCGCCGTTGACCTGTGGCTCGCCACGCGCGGCATGGCCGGCGGCGGGTCTCGCGGCGCCGCCGCATTCGTCGGCGATTCGTCGAGCTGGCGGGTGATGGCCGATCTCTTCCTGCTCGCGTTCTTTTCCGGGATCTTCTCGGTCCCGCTCTACGCGCTGATCCAGAGCCGCGCCGAGGCCTCGCATCGCGCGCGCATCATCGCCGCCAACAACATCCTCAATGCGCTCTTCATGATCGTCGCCGCCCTCATGGCGAAGGCGCTTCTAGATGCGGGAATCACCTTTCCGCAGCTGTTCCTCGTGGTGGGCCTGATGAACGCCGCGGTTGCCGCATATGTCTACATGCTGGTCCCCGAGTTCCTGATGCGCTTCATCTGTTGGCTCCTGGTGCACACGCTCTATCGCCTCGACAAAAGCGGCCTCGAGAACATCCCGGAGAACGGGCCGGCCGTCCTGGTATGCAACCACGTGAGCTTCGTCGATCCGCTGGTGGTGCTCGCCGCGAGCCCGCGGCCGATCCGGTTTGTGATGGATCACCGCATTTTCCGCACGCCCATCATCTCTTTCGTGTTCCGTACGGGAAAGGCGATTCCGATCGCCTCCGCGAAGGAAGACGAGAAGCTCCTCAATGAAGCCTACGAGAAGGTTGCCGATGCGCTCGCGCACGGCGAGCTCGTCGCGATCTTTCCCGAAGGGCGCATCACCGACACCGGCGAGCTCTACCCCTTCCGCGCCGGAATCCGCAGGATCGTCGAGCGCACGCCCGTGCCGGTGATTCCGCTCGCGCTGAAGGGCCTGTGGGGAAGCTTCTTCAGCCGGCGCTACGGACCTGCGATGTCGAAACCATTCACGCGCGGGTTATTCTCGAGGATCGCGCTCGAGGCGGGGCCCGCGGTGCCGCCGGCCCGGGCCACGCCGGAATCGTTGCAGGCGGCGGTGCAGGCCATGCGGGGCGACTGGAAATGATCCGGGAGGTTCGACGATGACCTGGGTGCTCGTGGCGATCGGAGTGCTCGTCGGCGCGGCGCAGTGGGGATTCCCCGGCGCGATCACCCTGGGATTCCTCGGTTGGCTCCTCGGGATCATTCTCAAGTCGAAAGCTCGACCGGCCCCGGCGCAGAGCGAGCGCTTCGATGCGCTCGATCGTCGAGTCGCCGCGCTGGAGGCGAGGCTCGCACGCGTCGAGGGTCTCGCGGCCGGCGAGAGGGGCGTCGGGGTGGCGCCTGCGCAAGAGGCAGTGTCGCCCGCCATCAAGGAGGGCCCCGCTGCGCTGCGGGTCGAAAGCGCACCGAAGCCCGCGGTCGAGCCCGCCGCGATTCGGACTGCGGGCCCCGACACAGCGCGCGCCACGCCCGCGCCGCCTGCGAAACCCAACTTCATCGTCGCGTGGTTCACCGGCGGCAACACCATCGTTCGCGTAGGGCTCGTGATTCTCTTCGCGGGTCTCGCGTTTCTCATCAAGTACAGCGTCGAGCACCAGCTCGTGCCGGTCGAGCTGCGCGTCGCGAGCGTCGCGGCGGTGGGGCTCGCGCTCCTGGTCGTCGGCTGGCGCCTGCGCTCGCGGCGTGCGGAATATGCGTTGAGCTTGCAAGGCGCCGGCGTGGCCGTGCTCTATCTCACGGTCTTCGGAGCGCTGCGCCTCTACGGATTGTTGCCCGCAGGCGCGGCGTTCGTGCTGCTCGCGGTGATCGCCATGCTTTCCGCATTCCTGGCGATCGCCCAGGATTCGCTCGCGCTCGCCGTCTTCGGCGCGGCGGGCGGCTTTCTCGCGCCGATCCTCGCCTCCACGGGCGGCGGCAGCCACGTGATGCTGTTCAGCTACTACCTCGTGCTGAACGCGGGCATCGTCGCGGTCGCGTGGTTCAGGGCGTGGCGAGTGTTGAACCCCATCGGGTTCCTCTTCACCTTCCTCATCGGGCTCGCATGGGGAGTGCGCTCATACCGGCCCGAGCACTTCGACACGACGGAGCCGTTTCTCGTCGCGTTCTTCCTCATCTACGTGGCCATCGCGATCCTCTTCGCGCGCCAGCAATCGCCGGCGCAGCGCAACTACGTCGATGGCACGATCGTCTTCGGCACGCCGATCGCCGCGTTCGGATTGCAGGCCGGGCTGATGCGCGATTCCGAGTTCGGGCTCGCGTTCTCGAGCCTCGCGGGGGCGGCGATATACCTCGCGCTCGCGGCGCTGCTGCAGCGCGCGCGGCGCGAGCGCTGGGAGCTCCTCGCCGAAGCTTTCCTCGCCCTGGGCGTGGTATTCGCATCGCTCGCGATTCCGCTCGGCCTCGACGCTCGCTGGACGAGTGCCGCGTGGTCGCTCGAAGGAGCGGCGGTGGTGTGGATCGGCGTTCGCCAGCGCCGCCCTCTGGCGCGCGCATTCGGCGCGCTCCTAGAGCTGGGCGCGGGCGCGGCCTTCTTCCACGCATACCCGCGGCTTCCCGAAGGCCCGCCGCTCGCCGACGCGGTATTCGTCGGCGCCTTGCTGGTGTCGCTCGCGGGGCTTTGGACCCAGCGCGTCCTCAGCCGCGCGGGAGACGCGGTGAGCTCGCGGGAGCGCGCGGTCGCACCAGCCTACTTTCTCTGGGGGATCGCCTGGTGGCTCTTCGCGGGCGGCCATGAGATCCAGGTGTTCATCGCCCATCCGTACCGGGTCAACGCGATGCTCGCGCTCGTGTCGGCCACCGCGATCGCCTTCGATCTCGTTTCCGTGCGCTGGCAGTGGCGCGAGGCCCGCTGGCCCGCGTGGGCCTTTGCGCCCGCGCTCCTCGTGCTCGCGCTCGCGAGCTTTGCGACGCAGCCCCATCCGGCGGCGAGCGCGGGATGGTTCGCGTGGCCCTTGGCGCTCGCGGTGCATTTCCTGCTGCTGCGGCGCGGGGAGGAATCGATCCGGGTTTCGTGGCTCGCGGTGCTGCACGCGTTCGGGGTCATCGTGGCGGCGATACTCGGCGCGATCGAGCTCGAGTGGCAGGCGGCCGAATACAGCGAGCCCGGCAGCGCCTGGAGCCTCGCCGCGCGCATCGTCGTTCCCGCCGCGCTGGTGTTGCTCATATCGAGCCGCGCCGCCGACGGGCGCTGGCCCGTGGCTTCCCATGCGGGTGCGTACCGTCTCGGGGGCGTGATCCCCCTGGTCGTGGCGATGGCGCTCTGGTCGCTGCACATCAACGTGAGTCACGCCGGCGGCAGTTATCGGCTGCCTTACTTCCCGCTGCTGAACGCGATCGATCTTGGCCATATCTTCGCCGCGCTCGCCATCGTCAATGCGTGGCTTGCGCTACGGCGCAGCGGACTGGAGGCGCCATCGGCCTTGCGCGGCACCGCGGGAGCGGCGTTTGCAGGGACCATCGCCTTCATCTGGCTCAATGCCGTGCTGCTGCGCACCCTGCATCATTGGGACGACATTCCCTACGATTTCGATTCGATGGCGAGCTCCGTCGAGGTGCAGGCAGCGCTTTCCGTGTTCTGGGCGTTCCTCGCCCTGGCGACGATGATCGTCGCCACGCGCATCGGCCGCCGGATCCTGTGGATGGCGGGCGCCGGATTGATGATCGTCGTCGTCGCGAAGCTCGTTCTCGTCGACCTGTCGCGCCTCGGCGGAATCGAGCGCATCGTTTCATTCATCGGCGTCGGCGCCCTCATGCTGGTGATCGGCTACTTCTCGCCGGTGCCGCCGCGCAGGGCCCAGGTGCAGGCATGAGGATCATCGCGCTGGCAACGCTCGTCGCGGCGTTGAATGCATCGGCCGAAGCGCCTTCGGACTTTCGTTCCGCGGCGCCGATCACGGTGTCTTCGTCCGAAGCGTTGCATCGTCTTACCTTGCCCTTCGAGGCCTACCGCGACGCGCGCCGCGATCTTGGCGACCTGCGCATCTTCAACGCGCACGGCGATGCCTTGCCGATCGCGTTCGCCGGGGATGCGCAAGCCACGCGCGAGGCTCCTCCCGCCGTCGGCTTGCCGATCTTTCCGGTGTCCGCCGCGGCGCCGGGACGGGACCTGGCCTTCGGCGA
>JADGRS010000240.1 GCA_017880705.1 Burkholderiales bacterium | reverse complement strand
GGCGTGATCTTGTTCATCACCTCGGCGGCGGTGTAGCCGAGCATGCGCTCGGCGCCGACGTTGAAGATCTGGATGACGCCCTTGGCGTCGGTGGCGATGCTCGAGAAGTTGGCGCTGTTGAAGATCGCGCTCTGCAGGGCCCCGGTTTCAAGCAGCGCTTCCTGGCGCCGAACCCAGTCGATATCCCCCGCCGTGCCGGTGGCGGCGTCGTGGGCGGCGGGTTCGTTGACGACTTTGGGCATGGCCTTCTTCCACCCCTGCAGCGACGGACGAAGGGTGCAACTGGAAGGCTACAGGCCCTTGCTCCCGGCGCGTATAGGCGGATTCCCTCAAGAGAATGTAGGACATCGCCTTGAACTACTTGCGGTAGGCCGCCTCTGACGTTCTAGCCATGAATGCCCGCACGCTGACGCCGGAGCTTCTTCAGGGGATCGACGCCTACTGGCGCGCCGCCAACTACCTCGCGGTGGGGCAGATCTACCTTCAGGACAATCCGCTGCTGAAACGCCCCCTCGCGCTCGCCGACGTGAAGCCGATGCTCCTCGGGCATTGGGGCACGACTCCCGGACAGAATTTCATCTACGCGCACCTGAACCGGGTCATCACGAAGCACGGCCTCGACATGATCTATGTCTCGGGTCCGGGCCACGGCGGTCCCGCGGTGGTGGGCAACACCTACCTCGAAGGGACCTACAGCGAGGTCTATCCGCACATCGGCCGGGACGAAGCGGGATTGCGGAAGCTCTTCCGCCAGTTCTCGTTTCCCGGAGGAATTCCCAGCCACGCATCGCCCGAGTGCCCCGGCTCGATCCACGAGGGCGGCGAGCTCGGCTATTCGCTGAGCCACGCGTTCGGCGCGGTGCTCGACAATCCCGGCCTCGTCGTCGCCTGCGTCATCGGAGATGGCGAGGCGGAGACGGGGCCGCTCGCGACGGCGTGGCATTCCAACAAGTTCCTCGATCCCGCCACCGACGGCGCGGTGCTGCCGATACTGCACCTCAACGGCTACAAGATCTCCAACCCCACGATCCTTGCGCGCATTCCCCGCGACGAGCTGGACCAATTGCTGCGCGGGTACGGATGGGCGCCGTACTTCGTCGAAGGCCACGAGCCTGCGCCGATGCACGAGGCCATGGCCACTGCGCTCGACGCGGCGGTGGAGGCGATCGCGAAGATCCAGCACGACGCACGCGTCCTCGACAATCGCGCGCGCCCGCGCTGGCCGATGATCGTCCTCGTCTCACCGAAGGGCTGGACTGGCCCGAAGCTCGTCGACGGCCTGCCGAACGAAGGCACGTTTCGCTCGCACCAGGTGCCGATCTCCGATCCGGCGACCCATCCCGGGCATCTCGCGCTGCTGGAGAGCTGGCTGAAGAGCTATCGCGCGGAAGAGCTCTTCGACGAGCGCGGGCGGCTCAAGCCCGAGTTGGCCGCGCTCGCGCCCAAGGGCGAGCGGCGCATGGGCGCGAATCCCCACGCCAATGGCGGACTGTTGTTGCGCGACCTGCGAATGCCGGATTTTCGCGACTACGCGGCGGCCGTGCCCTCGCCGGGCGTGAGCGGCATCGGCGACACGCATGTGCTGGGGCCATTCCTTCGCGACGTCGACAAGATGAACGCGGAGCAGCGCAATTTCCGCGTCTTCGGCCCCGACGAGACGCTCTCCAACGGACTCGAAGCCCTTTTCGAAACGACGGCGCGCCAATGGGATGCCGAGACCGTGCCGGGCGACGAATTCCTCGCGCGCACCGGCCGCGTCGTGGAGATGCTGAGCGAGCACCAGTGCGAGGGCTGGCTCGAAGGCTATCTCCTCACCGGGCGCCACGGGCTCTTCAACTGCTACGAGGCGTTCGTGCACATCGTCGACTCGATGTTCAACCAGCATGCGAAGTGGCTGAAGGTGTCCTCGCACATTCCGTGGCGGCGCAGGATCGCCTCGCTGAATTATCTGTTGAGCTCCCACGTATGGCGCCAGGATCACAACGGCTTCACCCACCAGGATCCCGGCTTCATCGACCACGTCGTCAACAAGAAGGCCGAGATCGTTCGCGTGTACCTGCCGCCCGATGCGAACTGCCTCCTCTCCGTGATGGACCACTGCCTGCGAAGCCGCCACTACGTGAACGTCGTCGTCGCGGGCAAGCACCCGGCGCCGCAGTGGCTCGACATCGACGCCGCGGCCACGCACTGCGCCGATGGAATCGGCATCTGGCAGTGGGCGAGCAACGACAAGGGCGGCGATCCTGATGTCGTGATGGCGTGCTGTGGCGACGTGCCGACGCTGGAGACGCTGGCCGCGGTGTCGATCCTGCGCGAGCACCTGCCTCGGCTCAAGATCCGCGTGGTCAATGTCGTCGACCTCATGCGATTGCAGCCCCCGCTCGAGCATCCGCACGGATTGAGCGATGAAGCCTTCGATGCGCTCTTCACGCGTGACAAGCCGGTCATCTTCGCCTTCCACGGATACCCGTGGCTCATTCACCGCCTCACCTACCGGCGCACCAACCACGACAACATCCACGTGCGCGGCTACAAGGAGGAAGGCACCATCACGACGCCCTTCGACATGACGGTGCTGAACGATCTCGACCGTTTCCATCTCGCGATGGACACCGTCGAGCGCGTGCCGCAGGCCCGCGACCAGGGCGCGGGCCTCAAGGGCCGCCTGGAGGAAAAGCTCGCCGAGCACCGCCGCTACATCGAGGCGCACGGCCGCGACATGCCGGAGATCCGCGACTGGACGTGGGGCGCGTCCACGTCAATGAACGCGCCGCCCGATCAGAGACCCAGCTGACCCTGCCCCAGTGGCGCGGCCGGCCGTTTTGCCTCGGCCGACCAATAGGCGGGGAGCCCGTAATGCTCGTGGATGCCGATTTCCTGCTCCCGGTCGAGCTGCGCTGCCGAGTCGTAGGGCGGAGCGTCCTTCACCGCCTGCCGGGTGAGATTGACCGAGACCGCGGTGTCGGACCAGCTGACCTTCCGGATCCATTGCGGCGCGACGAGCACGCGGTGACCGAGCCACCAGTGGCCCGTCTCGACCACCATGTACCGGATGGCCCAGGTCTCCTCGTCGACGAGCAGGTCCTGCACGTGGCCGATGTCGCCGTCGGTTGCCTGGATGTCGTAGTCCAATATCCCTTTGCAGCTGCGAAGGTGGGGATCGCCCTCCTTGTGCCGCGCCGCTTCTGCCCGCGCGGATACCGTCCCCGCGTCGGGCGGTATGACCGGCGGCGCCGACACCAGGCCGGCGTAGGCCGGCATCAACAGGCTCGGGTAGGACATGTCGCCCCAGAGGCCATCGCCGCTCCAATAATCCTGGTAGCCGTAGTAGGAGAGGTACCCCAGCTCGTGCTGCCGCGAGACCGGCTTCTCGGTATCGATGTCGGGACTGTGCTTCACCTGCTCTTTCGTGATCGAGACCGGCAGCACCTTTTCCGCCCAGTTCGCATGGCCGATGGAGATCGGCGAGATCAGCACCTTCCGGCTCGACAGCCAGCTGCCGGTGTCGACGACGAGATAGCGGATGGTCCACGCCGCGTCGTCGAAGTAGAAATCCTTCGCGTGGCCGATGGTGCCGTCGGTCGCGCGAATAGCGAAGTGCTCGAGATCCTTCATGCTGCGTAACATGTGTCTTTCTCCTCGACCCGTTTGGCGGGCAGGTTCAGAGGCTAACGCGCGCCCACGCCGGGGTCGGTGCGGCAGCGTACGCTCCCGCGAGCTAGCCGGCGAGCCGCTTGCGGATCGCGAGCAATTCCCGGCGGTGTTGCGCGCTCGTCCTCGGGTAGGACATCTTGAGCCCTTCCAGCGCGTCGAGGACGATCCGGGAGACGATCAACCGGGCGCTGTCCTTGTCGTCGGCGGGCACGACGTACCAGGGAGCGTCGCGGGTGCTCGTCGCATCGAGGCATTGCTCGTACGCCTTCATGTATTGCTTCCAGAATTTCCGCTCCTCCACGTCGGCGGCGCTGAATTTCCAGTTCTTCTCCGGATCGTCGATGCGTGCGAGGAAGCGCTTTCTCTGTTCCGCCTTCGAGAGGTGCAGGTAGAACTTGACGATGCGAGTCCCGTTGCGGCCGAGGTGTCTTTCCAGGCTCACGATGGAGCGATACCGCTCGCGCCAGACCGCCTTCTCGTCGCGCGGCGCGTCCGGCAATCCTTCGCTGTGGAGGATCTCCGGATGGACGCGCGCGATCAGCACCTCCTCGTAGTACGACCGGTTGAAGATGCCGATGCGCCCGCGTTCCGGCAACTCGCGCGTCGTGCGCCAGAGAAAATCGTGCTGCAGCTCCGCGGGCGTGGGATGCTTGAAGCTGAACACCTGGCAGCCTTGCGGATTGACCCCGGACATCACGTGCTTGATGGCGCCGTCCTTTCCGGCCGCATCCATGGCCTGGAAAATCAGCAGGACGGCGTAGCGATTCGACGCATAGAGAAGCTGTTGCTGCTCGCTCAGCTGCGCGACGTGTTGCGCCAGGAGCTCATGGTATTGCTCCTTCGACTTGCATACGGGGTCGATCCTCGTCGGCCATTTTCCGAGGTCGACCCCGGCTCCGTCCCGCACCCGAAACTGCTCCGACCTGATCTTCATCCCAAATCCTTCGTCAGCACGTCGCCCTTCGCGGCGATCCGGCTCATGAGATCGCTCCACGATTTCGCGAACGCGTCGCCGCCTTCTCGCTGGAGTTGCGAGGCGACCGCGTCGACATCGATGCCCGCGCGCTTGAATTGCGCGATCGTCGCCTCGGCGTCGCCGCCGTCGGGCCGCATGGCCTCGCCCACCTTGCCATGGCTGGCGAAGGCGGCAAGCGTCTTCTCGGGGATCGTGTCGATCGTGTCGGGTGCCGCGAGCGCTTCGATGTAGAGCACGTCGCGCGCCGCGGGATCCTTGGTGCCGGTGCTCGCCCAGAGCATGCGTTGCGGCTGCGCGCCGGCGCTCGCGAGGCTCTTCCAGCGCGGCGAGGCGAGGAGCTCGCGATAGGCCTTGTACGTGCGCTGCGCGATGGCGATCCCGAGGCGGTTGCGAAGCTCGGCGGGCACCGTGTCCTTCACGGCCACGTCCCACCGGCTCACGAAGAGCGACGCGACCGACGCCACGCGCGGATCGCGTCCCGCGGCGATGCGCCGCTCGATGCCGCGCATGTACGCCTCGGCCGCCGCCACATACTGCTCGCGCGAGAAAAGGAGCGTCACGTTGATCGGCACGCCCAGGAAGATCGATTCCTCGATCGCCGCCACACCCGCGGGGGTGCCGGGAATCTTGATGAAGAGATTGGAGCGTCGCGCGCGCGCATGGAGCTGCGTCGCGGACTTGACCGCTGCCGCGGTGTCGTTCACGAGAAGCGGCGAGACCTCGAGCGAGACCCAGCCGTCGATTCCCGCCGTGGCTTCGTGGACCGGCTTGAAGAGGTCGGCCGCCCGGACCAGGTCCTCCATCGCGAGCTCGAAGAAGAGCGCCTCGCCGGACT
>JADGRS010000239.1 GCA_017880705.1 Burkholderiales bacterium | reverse complement strand
GAGTCCACGATGCCCGGACCGCGCTGGCACGTCCCCTTTCCGATCGAGAGCGTGGAAGTGGTGAACGTTTCCGCCGTGCGCCCCGTGGAGGTCGGCTATCGCGGCAAGACCAAGAAGCCCGAGGAAGCGCTCATGCTCACCGACGATGAGAACTACGTCGACGTGCAGTTCGCCGTGCAATACACGCTGAAGAGCGCGGAAGAGTGGCTCTTCAACAACAAGAATCCCGACGACAACGTGTTGCAGGCGGCCGAAACCGCGGTCCGCGAGGTGGTCGGCAAGAGCAAGATGGACTTCGTGCTTTCCCAGGGCCGCAGCGAGGTCGCATCGCGAGTGAAGGTGCTGATGCAGCAGATCCTCGACCGCTACAAGACCGGCATCAACATCTCGACCGTCAATCTGCAAAGCGTCGGCGCCCCGGAGCAGGTGCAGCCCGCCTTCGAGGACGTGGTGCGCGCGCAGCAGGACCGCGAGCGCTTCAAGAACGAGGGACAGGCCTACGCGAACGACGTGGTCCCGAAGGCGCGCGGCATCGCGGCACGCCTCATCGAGGAGGCGAGCGGCTACCGCCAGAGCGTCATCAGCACCGCCCAGGGCGATGCCGCGCGTTTCCGCCAGATCCTCGCCGAATACGAGAAGGCGCCGGCGGTCACGCGCGAGCGCATCTACCTCGACACCATGCAGCAGGTGCTTTCCGCGACGAGCAAGGTGATCGTCGACCAGAAGGGCGGCCAGAACATCCTCTTCCTGCCGCTCGACAAGATCATGCAGATGGCCGCGCAGAACCCGGCCCCGACCACCATCGAGGCCCCGCGCGTGAACACCGCGCCCGAGGTCTCGTCGCCGCCGCCCCTGCCGGTGGCGCAGGATCCGACGGCGTTGCGGCGCGACAGCCTGCGCTCGCGCGACCGGGAGGCCGGGCGATGATGAAGCGCGCCACCGGAATCGCCGTGATCGGCGCGGTCCTGGTCGTCCTCATCCTCGCGATGAGCGTCTACACGGTCGACCAGCGCAAGGCCGCGATCAAGTTCCAGCTGGGCGAGGTCATCGACGTTCAGACCGAGCCGGGCCTCTACTTCCTCGTCCCGCTGATGCAGAACGTGAAGCTCTTCGACACGCGCATCCAGACGCTCGAGGCGCGCGAACCCGAGCGCTTCATCACCAGCGAGAACCGCAACGTCCTGGTGGATTCGTTCGTGAAGTGGCGCGTGGTCGACGTGCGCCAGTACTACGTCTCGGTGCGCGGCGACTCGCTGCAGGCCGAATCGCGCATCTCCCAGACGGTGAACGACGCATTGCGCGCGGAGTTCGCCAAGCGCACCGTGCACGACGTGGTCTCGGGCGAGCGCGACCAGATCATGCGCACCGTCGCCGAGAGGGTCGACGCGGACTTGCGCCGCATCGGCGTCGCGGTGATCGACGTGCGCCTGAAGCGCGTCGACTTCGTCCCGGAGATCTCGTCGAACGTCTATGACCGCATGAATTCCGAGAGGAAGCGCGTCGCCAACGAGCTGCGTGCCACGGGCCAGGCCGAGGGCGAGAAGATCAAGGCCGACGCCGACCGCCAGCGCCAGGTGATCGTCGCCGAGGCGTTCGGCAGGAACCCCGAGTTCTTCAGCTTCTACCGCAGCATGGAGGCGTACCGCAGCAGCCTGCGCAGCAAGGGCGACGTGATGGTGCTCGACCCGTCGTCGGACTTCTTCAAGTACCTCAAGAATCCGGGGCGGGGCAAGAGCTCCGCCCCGTGAGCGACCTAGTCTTACCCGCCCTGGCGCTCATGCTCGTGATCGAAGGGATCCTCCCGTTCACGGCGCCGCGGCTCTGGCGCGAGACCTTCAAGCGTCTCACCGAGATGACCGACGGGCAGATCCGTTTCGCGGGCCTCATGTCGATGCTCCTGGGCCTCGTGGTCCTCTTCCTCGCGACCTCCTGACCATGCGCCGCTGGCTCCTTCCCGAGCACATCGTCGACGTGCTCCCCGCCGAAGCGCGCGCCATCGAGCGCCTGCGCCGCGGGATCCTCGATCTCTTCGAATCCCATGGCTACGAGCTGGTCGCGCCGCCGCTGCTCGAGTACGTCGAGTCGCTCCTCTCGGGAAGCGGGCGCGACCTCGATCTCGTCACCTTCAAGCTGGTCGACCAGCTCTCGGGCCGGATGATGGGGGTGCGCGCCGACCACACGCCGCAGGTCGCGCGCATCGACTCGCACCTCCTCAACCGCCAGGGCGTGGCGCGCCTGTGCTATTGCGGAAGCGTCCTGCACACCGTGCCCGCCGGAATGACCAAGATGCGCGAGCCGATCCAGATCGGCGCTGAGCTGTACGGCCACTCGGGCCTGGAGGCGGACCTGGAAATCGTGCAGCTGCTCATCGCGGCGCTGAAGAAGGCCGGGATCGCGCGCATCCATCTCGATCTCGGGCACCCGAGCATCTATCGCGCGCTCACCGAGAAGTCGGGGCTCAACGCCGAGGATTCGGAGGCGCTCTTCCACGCGGTGCAGCAGAAGGATGCTCCCGCGGCCCGCGAGCTGGGTGGCGAGGCGGTCGCGGCGCTCACCGCGCTCAACGGCGGGCGCGACGTGATCGCCGCCGCTCGCAAGCAGCTGCCGAGCCTTCCCGCCGTCGGCGTCGCGTTGAACGCGCTCGATCGCCTCGCGGCGCAATGCGAGGCGCCGGGCGTGGACATCTCGGTGGATCTCGCCGAGCTGGGCGGCTTCAACTACGAGAGCGGGCTCGTGTTCGCCGCGTTCACGCCGGGCAGCCCCGATGCGATCGCGCGCGGCGGGCGCTACGACGAGGTCGGCGCGAGCTTCGGGCGCTCGCGGCCCGCGACGGGATTCACGATGGACCTGCGCCAGCTCGCGGCACTGGCGCCCAAGGGCGCGGCGCCGCAGCGCATCCTCGCGCCTTCGCTCGATGACGCCGAATTGAAGGACGCGATCGCGCAACTTCGCGCCGCCGGCGACGTGGTCGTGGTCGACATGCCCGGGCACGAGAAGCACCGCGACGAACTGGCGTGCGACCGAAGGCTCGAGAAGAAGGACGGGAAATGGCGCGTAACGTAGTCGTCATCGGCCTGCAGTGGGGCGACGAGGGCAAGGGCAAGATCGTCGACTGGCTCACCGACCACGTGGCGGCGGTGGTGCGCTTCCAGGGCGGCCACAACGCGGGCCACACGCTCGTCATCGAGGGGCGCAAGACGATCCTGCGCCTCATCCCCTCGGGGATCCTCCATGGCGCGGTGAAGTGCTACATCGGCAACGGCGTGGTGGTCTCGCCCGAGGCGCTCATGACGGAGATCGGCGAGCTCGAGCGCTCTGGCATCGACGTGACGAAGCAGCTGCGAATTTCGGAGGCGTGCCCGCTGATCCTGCCGTACCACGTAGCCATCGACCAGGCGCGGGAGCGCGCCAAGGGCGAGGCGAAGATCGGCACCACCGGGCGCGGCATCGGCCCCGCGTACGAGGACAAGGTCGCGCGTCGTGCGATCCGCGTGCAGGACCTCTACACCCGCGAGCGCTTCGCGGCGAAGCTGGGCGAGGTGCTCGACTATCACAACTTCGTGCTGCGCAACTATTTCCACGCGGACACGGTCGACTTCCAGAAGACGCTCGACGACACGCTCGCGCTCGCGCCGAAGCTGAAGCCGATGGTGGCCGACGTCTCGGCCGAGCTGCACGCGGTGATCGCGCAGGGAAAGAACATCCTCTTCGAGGGCGCCCAGGCCGCGTTGCTCGACGTGGACCACGGGACCTATCCCTTCGTCACGTCGTCGAACTGCGTGGCGGGCCAGGCGTCCGCGGGCGCGGGCGTGGGTCCGAACCAGCTGCACTATGTGTTGGGCGTGGCGAAGGCGTACGCGACGCGCGTGGGCGCGGGGCCGTTCCCGACGGAGCTCGACGATGAAGTCGGCGAGCACCTTCGCGTGAAGGGGAACGAGTACGGCTCCGTCACCGGGCGTCCGCGCCGCTGCGGGTGGTTCGACGCCTCGGCCTTGAAGCGGGCGGTGCAATTGAACGGCGCGAGCGGCCTTTGCATCACGAAGCTCGACGTGCTCGACGGGTTGGACACCGTTCGCGTCGCGGTGGGCTACCACGTGAACGGCGAGCGGCGCGACATCCTGCCCGTGGGCGCCGAGGCGCTCGCGATCTGCGAGCCGATCTACGAGGAGCATCCCGGCTGGAAGGAGAGCACCGTCGGCATCAAGTCGTTCGACGCCCTGCCCGCGAACGCCCGCGCCTACCTCAAGCGCCTCGAGGCCCTCGTGGGCGCGCCGGTCGCGCTCATCTCGACCGGCCCCGATCGCGAAGAGACCATCGTCCTGAAGCATCCGTTCGAGTAGTTTCTATCGCAGCGTCTTGTCGAGCTGGAAGATGGGGACGGGCGAGGGCGGGGACTGCGCGAGACGCAGCGAGATCACGACGAGGGTCACGAGCGCGACCAGCGCCAGGGCGCCGACGATGCCGCGCGCCATGCGGCGCCGGGATGGGCTGGGCGGGTCCCGCTCGTCGCGATTCGCGGCTTCCGGGTAGTGAAGACCGGCCTCGGCCTTGCGACGCGCCATCGCCTCCGCGGCCCTTGACTCCACGTCGTCGTTAGCGGCGAGCAATTTCTCCCAGCCTTCATCGTCGACTTCGCTCGGAGCGGCGCTCGCGGCGCTCGCGGCGATCGCGGCGTTCGTGGCGTCCGTGGTATCGGGCATGGGCGGCTCGCCTGCGGCGCGGGAGTGGGCGCGCTCCTCAGCGGCGCGTTGCAGCGCCTGCGCGAGGAGGCTGTGATCGGCGCCCGCGCGGCCGCGAAGGCGCGCGGCATTCTTCAGCCGGTCGAAGAGCTTGCTCAACGCCGCGGCTCGGTATGCAACCGGTAGTCGAGCTTGAGCGACACCGGCGCGGCGATCGCAGGCTCCTTCGGGGTCTCGCTCGACTGCAGTGGCCGCTCGGTCGACTGCAGGGCGATGGAAGCCACATACACGGCGCCCGCGATGGCGACGAGGGCTGCGCTCGCGCGAAGCGCGACGAAGGCGCGATGCCGCGCCCGCGCGCTCCACAGCGCGAGAATCCGGCCGCGCAACTGCGAGAGCTGCGTCGCGTTACCCCGACGCGTTTCGGCGAGGGTGCGCACCTCGGCCTCGGCGCGGGCGCGCGTCTCGGCGGCGGCCAGCGCGGCGCGCGTCGCCTCGATCTTGCGCTGCTCGGCCTCGAGCGCGAGCGCTTCGGCGCGGACGCGCTCCCCGGCGAGCGCCGTGGCGGATTTGTCGGCCTCCGCGCGGATGCGTTCCGCGGACTCGGCGTGCGATTGCGCGTGCGCGCGCGCGCGCGCCGTCGCGATGGCGCCTTTCTCCTCCTCCTCGCGAACGCGCGAGAGCTCGGCCGCCTGCGCTTCGACCCGCGCGCGCGCCGTGGCCTTCTCGTCGAGCGCCTGGTCGGCGGCCTTGCGGGAGCGCGCGGATTCGATCGCGCGTTCCTGCGCCTCGCCTCGCAGGCGCGCCTCCTGCAAGAGCTCGTCCTCCGCGGCGCTGCGCGCCTGCAGCGCCTGGAT
>JADGRS010000238.1 GCA_017880705.1 Burkholderiales bacterium | reverse complement strand
ATAGCGCTCGAACTTCTTGGAGTTCTTCTCCTGTGCGATGAGCGGGGCACCCCCTCTCGAGCTTCATCCCAAGAGTTCGATGGATGGCTCTGCGCGCACGTGGCGACGATCCCCAAGGTTTTAAGTTGATTCGCCCAGAAGAACGGCGATGCGCGACGCGCTCAGGATCTGCAGCCCGCGCCAGGGGGCTGCCAGTGATCTACTCGGCGGCGATGCGAGGAGCATCAAAGGGAACACTGATATTTGAAGCATGGACCTGCGCGCATTGGGCACGGCTGGCATCGGCCCACGAGCCTCATTGAAGTGTTGGGGTGAAGCTCGAGAGGGGGTGCCCCGCTCATCGCACAGGAGAAGAACCCAAAGAAATTCGAGCGCTATCGTAAGCAGCGAGCTCTCTCCCGGTTGAAAGGTCGTGCTCCCCCGGTTCGAGCTTCACCCCCACTTCAATGAGGCGATAGCCTCAAACCAACCGGCCCTAGAAGTCGGTGCGGGGGACGGGCTTGGGAATGAGGATCCGGTGGAAGGTGACGAGCATTCCGGCGGTGGCGCCCCAGATGAAGCGCTCGCCGTAGGGCATCGCCCAGTATTTGCGCGTGCGCCCCTTGAAGAAGGCGCTCTCGTAACGATGGTTGCCGGAATCGAGGAGGAACGCGAGCGGCACTTCGAAGACGTCGGCGACTTCGTGGGGATCGGGCCTGAACGTGAGCGGCGGCTCGGCCCATCCGACCACCGGCGTGACGCAGTAGCCGGTCGACGTTCGGTATTCGGGAAGGCGCCCGAGGATCTCCACGCGATCGGCGGGAATGCCGACTTCCTCCTCGGCCTCGCGCAGCGCGGTGTGCTCCGCCGTGCGGTCGCCCTCGTCGCAGCGGCCTCCCGGAAAGCTGATCTGCCCGGCGTGATCGGCGAGGTGCGCCGTGCGCTGCGTGAAGACGACGGTGGGATCGACGGGATGGTTCACGACGAGGAGCAGCACCGCCGCGGGCTTCAACGTGCGCTTGCCGATCTCGTGCTGGCGCTCGAGATCGTCGGCCGTGAGGAGCTCTTCCACGGGCGGGCTCGACGCGAGACGCGACACGATGTCCGCCTTGTTCGGAAGGGTGAAGGTGCTCTGGACCGCGATTGAAACCATCATTGCCAGTATAAGAAGGTTATGATGGCGCCGCCATGATTCTCCACGGTTATTTCCGTTCCTCCGCCGCCTACCGGGTGCGCATCGCGATGAACCTGAAGGGGCTCGAAGCCGAGCGGCGCTCCGTCCACCTGCGCAGGGATGAGCAACGCGCGCCCGGCTTCCTGGCGGTGAACCCGCAGGGCCTCGTGCCGGTTCTCGTTCTCGACGACGGCACGGCGCTCACGCAGTCGCTGGCGATCATCGAGTACCTCGAGGAAAAGCATCCGTCGCCGCCGCTGCTGCCGCAGGGCGCCGAGGATCGCGCCTTCGTGCGCGCCATCGCGCTCGCCATCGCGTGCGACATCCATCCGCTCAACAACACTCGCGTCCTCAAGTACCTGGAGCGCGTCTGGGGCATAGACGAGCCGAAGCGCAATGAGTGGTATCGCCACTGGATCGACGAGGGCTTCGCCGCCATCGAGCCGCAGCTCGCATCGCGCGCGGGTGGCCGATTCTCGCTGGGCGACACGCCGACGCTCGCCGATGTCTGCCTCGTCCCGCAGGTCGCCAACGCAGGCCGCCTGAAGATCCCGATGGATCCCTATCCGCGGATCCGCGCGATCAACGAAGCGTGCCTCGCCCTCCCCGCCTTCGACCGCGCGCAGCCCGCGGCGCAGCCCGACGCCGAGTAAATAGCTGGAACCTTTGGGCGGGCTGGCGGCAATAGGGAGTAACAACGACCGCCATGGCCATGCCACCGCAAGACGTCCAGCCCGAGCTCGCGCTGCTTGCCCAGATGAAGCAGGGCGACGAAGCGGCGTTCGTCCAGCTCTATCGCCGCCACCGCGATGCCGTGTACCGGCTGGCGCTGCTCTATTCAGGGTCCACGGCCCACGCGGCCGACGCGACGCAGGAGACTTTCATCCATTTCATGACGAGGCCCAGCCAATACGATCCGATGCGCGGCACGCTCGCCGCGTGGCTCTGCGGCGTCGCGCGCAACATCGCGCGCAAGGCGGCGGGTAGCCGGGAAGACTCGACCGATCCCGGCGATCTCAGCGACGATCTCGAGACGCACGAGGCGCATATCGACCGGGACACGCCGCTCGAGAGGATCCTGCGCGGCGAGGCGGCCGAGCACGTGCGGCGCGCCATTGCCGCGCTCGCCCCCCACTACCGCGATGTCCTGGTCCTGTGCGAGCTATCGGAGCTCTCGTATGCCGAGGCGGCACAGGTATGCGGCATCGACATCGGCACCGTGCGCTCGCGCCTGTCGCGCGCGCGCGCCCAGCTCGCGCAACGCCTCTCGCCGCTCGCCTCGCGCGAGGACCATCGCCTCAAGGAAGCCATTCGATGAACACCCAGGATTCGACCCTCGAGCCGGGACAGGAGACGCTCATCGCCCTCAAGCTCGACGAGGTGAGGAACGAGCTCGCCCGGATTGCCGCCCCCGAGGCGATGGAGGCCGCGCTCGTGGCGCGATTTCGCGCGACCCGCACGGCGAGCCGGCCCCGCTTGTGGTGGATGCCGCCGCTCGCGCTCGCGGCGACCATCGCGATCGTGAGCTGGATGATCCGCGGGCCGGTTCCCGCCGGCGACGACATCGTGGTGCTCGCGGGACCTTCGATCGAGCGCGACGCGGGGCCCTTCCTCGCGCTGCGGCCGCTCGAGCGCATCGCGAAGGAATCCGGCACCACCGTGGTCGCCACCGAATTTCCCCGCGCGCTTCTCGCGTCCTGGGGATTGCCGGTCTCCCCGGACCGGGCCGCGGAGCCGGTGCGCGCCGAGATGCTGTATTCCGCGGAGGGCGAGCCGCTCGCGGTCCGCCTTCTCAACTGACTCGAAGACGAAAAGAAGGAACGACGATGAAACCGATCCCTCTCCCTGCGCTAGCGGCGGCGCTCTTCTCCTTCCCCGCACTTGCGCTCGCGGAGCCGGCGCCCCCCGCGGACGCGCCTCCGGTCGTGCTCTCGCAATTCCACGTCGCGGCGGCCGAGGACGCGCACGCGCAAGCCGAAGCATGGAAGCGCTGGTCCGAGGATTTCACCCGCGACATGCGGACCTCGATGGGAACGCTCTTCAGCGGGCGCATGGCGTCGGGAAGGATCGTGAAGGGAGCACCCTATAGCGCCGAGGTGATCACGGAAATGAACCAGTCGCTCGCCGACGGGAACATCATCAGCAGGAAGACGTCCGGTCGCGTGTATCGCGACGGCGAGGGTCGATCCCGCCAGGAGTCGGGCACCGCGGGCGACATGAATGTCTTCATCAACGATCCCGTCGCGAGCCGGCACGTCATGCTGTATCCGGGACCGAAGCGCGCCATCGTGGCCCCCGGCTCGTTCGGCGTGGCCCGCGCCGACACTCACAGCAGGCAGGTGATCAAGGTGGACGGCACCGAGGAGGTGCGCGTCGAGGACGGCAAGGTATTCCTCAACGGCAAGGAAGTCGCGGGCGGAGGGCTCGTCATCAAGGCGAAGAGCGGCAAGGAGGTGAAGGTCGAGAACGGCAAGCTCACCGTCGACGGCAAGGAAGTCGGCAGCAGCGAGGGCACCGGCTCCCATGTCTACGTCACGCGCGAAGTCGTCGACGGCATGCCGCGCGAGGAAGTGCGCGTGAAGGTGGTGCGGATGGGTGACGACCCGCTCCCACCGGTTCCGCCGATTCCGCCGATGCCACCCGAACTCCCTGGGTCGCCGCGCACGCCCGTTCCGCCGACGCCACCCGTGCCTCCGCTGCCGCCCATGCCCGGCCTCGACTCGTTTCATTTCGAGAGCACCGCGGGGCTCGGCAAGGGCGTGACAACGTCGCTGGGCACTACGGCATTCGACGGCGTGCAGGCCGAGGGAACGTCCACGGTCTGGACGATTCCCGCGGGCCGCATCGGCAACCGCAACCCCATCAACGTCACGAAGGAGTCCTGGTACGCGCACGACCTGCAAGTGCTGGTGTACGCGCGCCACAACGATCCGCGCACCGGAGAATCGATCTACCGGCTCGCTTCGATCAAGCGCGCCGAGCCCGCGGTGGATCTCTTCAAGGTCCCCGAGGGCTACACGGTGCAGGGACGCGATCGGCGCGGAAATGCGCCCGAAGCGAAGCCTGCGAACCCTCCCGGTTGACGAGCATTCTATAATCGACCCTTATCCACCGAAGGAACGGCACCATGGGCAGGGGCGACAAGCGCACTTTCAAGGGCAAGGTCTTCAAGGGCAGTCACGGCAAGACGCGGCTGAAGAACCGGGCGAACGCGAAGGCGAAGGCCGCGGCGATCGCGGCCACGGCCAAGAAGAAGTAGTCAGAACGCCGAGCCGGGTTCCTTCAGGAACTCGATTTCCTGCGGCGTCGAGGCGCGGCCCAGGGCGGCGTTGCGGTGAGGGAACCTGCCGAAGCGCCGGATGACGACGCGGTGGCGCTCGGCCCACCCTTCGAGCCCCCGCGTGTGCTCGAACGCATCCAGCGAGCGCATCAGCTCCACGGCGCGGTCTTGGTCGGCGAGATCCTCGCTGTGCTCGAAGGGCATGTAGAAAAACTGCCGCTCGACCGGGAGGAGGCCCGCGTCGTCTCCCCTCGCGAGCGCCTCGCGCGCGCATGCGAGGGCGTGCGCGTCCTGCGCGAAGGCGCGCGCGTCCCCTCGATAGAGGTTGCGGGAAAACTGGTCGAGGACGATCACCAGGGCGAGCATCGAGCGCGGCTGCGCGCGCCAGGCCTCCCGCTCCCCGAGCGCCGCGCTCGCGTGCAGCGCGGCGAAAAGGCGCCTTATCTCCGCGTCGAACTTCACGTCCTTCCGGAACCACTCCGGACGCGCCATTCCCCGCGCCTGCGGCGGACCGAACCAGAATTCGATGACGTCGGAAGAACTGGTGTCGGAGACCAATTTCTAGAAATTCGTGTCAGGTACCAATTGCGGACAGCACCCGCGGAGGCACTGGGTCACTTCGGCCACGTGCTCATTCTAGCCTCGGTTCCGCCCCGGGGCGTGAGCGGAGTATTGTTTGTCCTTTTCCTGATCGGCGCCGCGCTGCAGGCTCGCCGCCTGCATGCGCATCCCGTCGGATAGGGATCGAAGAGGCAATGACAATGAACCACGCTTTTGAGCTCGTCGCGCCGATCGAGCCGACCGATCATGTGATCGGCCCTGCGCACGCCCGCCTCGTCCTGGTCGAGTACGGGGATTTCGAATGCCCCAACTGCAAGCAAGCGGCGCCCGTCGTGAAGCTGCTGCTCGCGGAGTTCAGGGACCGCGTGCGTTTCGCATACCGCCACTTCCCGCTCGAGGAGGTCCATCCCCACGCGCTCATTGCCGCCCAGGCCGCCGAGGCCGCGGGAGCGCAGGGAAAATTCTGGCCGATGCACGACCTTCTCTTCGAGCACCAGCACGCGCTGAAGGGGCACCACCTGCACGAATATGCCGAGCGCCTC
>JADGRS010000237.1 GCA_017880705.1 Burkholderiales bacterium | reverse complement strand
GAGGCGGTTGTGGCGCTCGATGGCGCGGCGCAGCTTCTCCGCGCGGCCCGCGAGGTCCTTCGCGCTCATGGCAGGTTCAACAGGTTCAGGAGAAAAGACGCCGCGCGAGCGCGCTTCCCGCGGGAATGCCGTGGGATTCCATGTTCTGCACGATCCCCTCGAGCGAGCGGCGCACGATCGCGAGGCCCGGCTCGGTGAGGGGCTTCCGGTTGTCGTCGACGAGCTGGCCGCCGAGGGTCGATGCGAAGGCTTCGGCGACGCGCACCATCTCCGCGAGCACGCGCGAGGCATCCGCGACGTTCGGAAGGTCGAGCGCGAACGTGAGGCCCGCGTAGTAGGTGGCCGCGTGCTTCGCGTGGGCGTCGTCGAAGCGCCGGATGACGAAGGCCGGAGCGCCGTTGGCCGCGTAGCGCACCAGCTCGCCGGAGGCGGTTTCCGAAAGCCCGTTCTCGAGCGCCAGCGCCTTCACCCGCGCGATGGAGAAGGTCGCCCCGTATTGCCCGATCACGTTCACGGCGACTTCCACATCGGCCTCGGCGCAGAAGCGATCGAGGTCGCGCGCGCGCGCCGCCGCCGCCGCCGGCGCCTCGCGCTGCGAGACCGCGTTCACGCCCGCGGCGAAATCCGCGATCGCGTGGTTGAAGCGCTCGATCTCCTCCTCGGCGAGAGGTCCCTTGCGATCGGCGAGCTGCAGTCCCACGCGCAGCTCGCGCCAGCTGCGCCGCGGAGAGGTGTCGATCGGATGCCATTGCTCGTCGACGATGCCTTCGACGTGGGTGGGCTTGGCATGGGATTCGAGCGAATCGAGGAGCGGGTCGAGCTGCTCGCTCATGATCGGATCGTCGGAGAGGATCACCGCCACCGTGTCGATGCGGCTCGAGATCTCGGCCGCAGGCGCGACCGCCGCCTCGAGCTCTTCCGAGGAAAGGGGCGGCATCGTCTCGTCGAGCGCCGGCGCGCTCCGCGGCGCGTCATCGGCGTCCGGAATCGCGCCGAGGGTCGGCTCGCGCCTGCCGCCGGGCGCGTCGAAGAGCGCATCGGGGGGTCGGGTGCCGAAGGCCTTCTCCGCCTTCGCGCGCGCGCGCCGCTCCTGCACCACGTTGTAGATCACCACGGCGACCACCAGCAGGACGCCGAAGGCGATCAATGCGTAGCGAAGGTCTGTCATCTATGGCTCACGGTGAGGAAAGGCTTCTATCCGCCGATAAACGCCGATGAACGCCGTAAAGGCGAAACCCAATTGGATTTTCGAGATACTGGATCCAACTCACGAAACTCCAATCTGCTTTTGCTTTTACGGCGTTTATCTGCGGATCCAAAGCCTTTTGCTCGCATCACTCGAGTTCTCTATGCCGCCTGCTTGCGAGCGAGCTCCATCGCGGACTCGATGTCGACTTCCACGATCTTGGAGACGCCCGGCTCGGGCATGGTCACGCCGACCAGCTGGCTCGCAAGCTCCATGGTGATCTTGTTGTGCGTGATGAAGAGGAACTGCGTCTGCCCCGACATCTGCCGCACCAGCTCGCAGAAGCGCTCGGTGTTGGGATCGTCCAGCGGCGCGTCGACCTCGTCGAGCAGGCAGAAGGGCGCGGGGTTCAGCTTGAAGAGCGAGAACACCAGCGCGATCGCGGTGAGCGCCTTCTCGCCGCCCGAGAGGAGCTGGATCGACTGGTTCTTCTTGCCCGGAGGCTGGGCGAACACCTGCAAGCCGGCGTCCAGGATTTCCTCGCCGGTGAGCTTGAGGCTCGCCTGCCCGCCGCCGAAGAGCGCCGGGAACATTTCCTGGAAATTGGCGTTCACGCTCTCGAAAGTCTCCTGCAGGAGATCGCGCGTCTCGCGGTCGATGCGCTTGATCGCGGCCTCGAGCGTCGCCACCGCCTGGGTGAGGTCGTCGTTCTGCGCATCGAGGAAGTTCTTGCGCTCGCGCGCGGTGCCCAGCTCCGAGAGCGCGGCGAGGTTCACGGGGCCCAGCGCCGCGATCTCCTCGTTCAGCCGGTTGATCTCCGCCTGCATCCCCGAGGAGCGCACGCGCTTCTCGAGCTTGTCGGCCATCTCCTCGCGCGTGACGCCCGCTTCCTGCAGCTGCAGGGCGAACTGCTCGGCGTGCGTGGCGGCCTCCTGCTCCTTCACGCGCACTTCCATGATCTTCTCGCGCAGCGGGTTCAATCCCTGCTCGACCGCCATGCGGCCTTCCTCGAGGCCGCGAAGCGAATCGGTGAGGTGCTCGAGTCCCGCGCGCGCGTCGAGAAGGACTTTCTCGCGCTCGCCCTTCACCTGGAGCGCGGCCTGCAGCTTCTCGCGCACCTGGCCCTCCTCGAGCCGGCCGAGCTCCTCGGTCACGCTGTCGCGATTTCCGGAGAGGGCTTCGAGACGCTCGCCGAGCGACACGGCGAGGCGCCCGAGGCTTTCCACCTTCTCGTGGCAGCTCCTTTCGTGGAAGCGCGCTTCCGAGAGTGCGCGCTCAGCCGTGGAGATGGCGGCGCGCGCCTGCTCGACGGCGCGTTGCGCCTCGCCCGCGGTCGCCTCGAGCGATTGCAGGCGCTGGACGATCTCTTCGATCTTTCGCGAGCCCTGCTCGAGGGCCTGCTGCGCTTCCTGCATCTCGAGGCGCTCGCGCTCCTCGTCTTCCTCGAGGGCCGCGAGCTCCGCGCGGATCGCCCCGCGGCGCGCCTCGGCCTGCTGCGAGCTTTGCGAGAGCTTGAGGTATTCGACCTCGAGGTCGTGGTCTTCCTGGCGTTGGCGGTTGAGCTCGTCGCGGATTCGGCGCCCTTCGTCCTGGCCCGCGGTGAGCTCGACATCGAGGGAGCGCAGCTTCGCTTCCACCTCGTCCCGAGCCCGCGCACGCGCCGGGATGCGTCCCCGCAGATCCTCGATCTCGCGCTGGCGCTGCAGCACGCCGTGCAGCTCCGACTGCGGGCCGTGGAACACCACGCCCTGGCGGCTGAAGAGATGCCCGCGCTTGGAGACCAGCACGCCGCCCGGCGACAGCACCCGCGCGAGCTCCATGCCGTCCTCGCCCTCGGGGAGGATGAAGACGTTGGCGAGCGCATCGCGAAGATAGGCGAGCACGCCCGCGCGCGTGCTCGTCACCACGGAGGAAAGCGGCGTGAGGCGCGAGGCCGGGCCGCTCGAATCCGCGGCGCCGCGCTCCACGAACACCGCGAAATTTCCGGGAGGCGCGTCGCGCAGCAATTCCGGAAGCGCGGAGTCGTCTCCGAGCTTCACCGCGTTCAGGCGAACGCCGAGCGCGGCCTCGACGGCATCGTCCCAGCCGGCCTCCACGTGGACCGCCTGCCACAGGCGCTCGCCGCGCTCGAGGCCGTGGGTTTGAATCCAGTCCTTGAGCTTCGAGTCCGTATCGAGGCGCGCCTGCTGCGCCTCGAGCGCGTTCCTCGCCGCTTCGAGGCTCGCCAGATCCCGCGTGGCCTCGTGCAGGCGCTCGGTCGCCTCGCGGCGCTCGCTCTCGAGGGCGGGAAGCCGCGCCTCGGCGTCGCGCTGCGCGCGCTCGAGCTCCGCGAGCTTCGCCACGAGCGACGAGCGCTGCGCTTCGATCCCCGCGAGCTTCTCGGGCTCGGGGAACACGAGCCCCATGTTCTCGTGCTTCAATCGATTCTTGCGCGCTTCGATCTGCGACAGGAGCTTCAACGCGTGGGATTCGCGCGTCTCCTCGACGCCCTGCTCCTGCTCCGCGGAATTCATTTCCGAACCCGTGGCGCGCACGTCGGCCGCGGCCTTCTGCGCGGCGGCGTCGGCTTGCGGCAGCGCCTCGCGAGCGCGCGCGGCCTCGCCTTCGCGCTCGCCGATGGCCGCGCGCGCCGTCTCGATCTCCGCCTGCCAGCGATCGCGCTCGGCCTGCCCTTCGGCGATGCGTCGCTCGACCTCGTGCGCCTCGCGCCCGATCGCCTCGAGCTGGTTGGCCATGCGGCGGCGATTCTCCGCGAGGAAGGTGATCTCCTGCTCGAGGGACTGGACCTCGGAGTTCGCCGCGTAGAGCGAGCCCTGCAATTCCTGGAGGCGATCGGTTTCCTCGTAGTGCTTGCCGCGCAGCTCCTCGAGCGCGCGCTCGGACTCGCGCAGCTTCGCGTTCTCGGCTTCCAGCGCGACCGTGACCTTCTGCACCTCGTTGGAGTAGCGCGACTTCGCCTGCTCGGCCTCGCGAAGGCGCGTGAAGGCGAGGAGGTTGTGGTTGAGCGCCAGCTGCGATTGCAGCTCCTGGTATTTCGCGGCGACCTCGGCCTGCGCGGCGAGGTGCGTGAGCTGCGTGTCGAGCTCGGCGCGGATGTCGGCCACGCGCGAGAGGTTCTCGCGGGTGTCCTCGAGGCGCAGCTCCGTCTCGCGGCGCCGCTCGCGGTACTTCGACACGCCCGCGGCCTCTTCGAGGAAGATGCGCAGCTCTTCGGGCTTGGACGTGATGACGCGCGAGATCATCCCCTGCTCGATGATCGAGTACGCGCGCGGCCCCAGGCCCGTGCCGAGGAAGATGTCCTGCACGTCGCGGCGGCGCACGTGCTGGCCGTTCAAGTAGTAATTGGAGTCGCCGTCGCGCGACAGGATGCGCTTCACGCTGATCTCGGCATACTGCGCCCACGCGCCGCCGATGCGCCCGAGCGAATTGTCGAACACGAGCTCGACCGAAGCGCGGCTCACGGGTTTCCTCTCCGTCGAGCCGTTGAAGATCACGTCGTGCATGTGCTCGCCGCGCAGCTGCTTCGCGGACGATTCGCCGAGCACCCAGCGCACCGCGTCGATCACGTTCGATTTTCCGCAGCCGTTCGGGCCCACGACGCCCACGAGCTGCCCGGGGACGGCGATGGAGGTCGGATCGACGAAGGATTTGAAGCCGGACAGTTTTACGGAGATCAGTCGCAAGGGGGAGCCGCTTCTTTATGTAGCACGCCCCGGAGGCAGGAGGCCCCCGGGGCGTCGAGTAAGTCTTTGTTTTGGATGCCCGTTATTTGTCAGGCACTTCAGTAGAATACTGATTTTACCGGAACGCCCCACCTATCCCAATGGCTCAATCGTCGAAGGTCCTCGAGACCTTCCCCAACCCTGCCCCGGGCCGCGACTACGCGATCCACATGCGGATCCCGGAATTCACGTGCCTGTGCCCGAAGACGGGGCAGCCGGATTTCGCCGAGCTCGCGCTCGATTACGTTCCCGACGGGTTGTGCGTGGAGCTGAAGAGCCTCAAGCTCTACATCTGGTCGTTTCGCAACGAGGGGCGGTTCCACGAGGCGGTGACCAACGAGATCCTCGAAGACCTCGTGAAGGCGACCGCGCCGCGTTTCATGCGGCTTACCGCGAAGTTCTTCGTCCGCGGCGGAATCTTCACCACGGTGGTCGCCGAGCATCGCAAGGCGGGATGGGAAGCGCACACGCGCGTCGACCTCGCGCGATTCGATTCACAGTCAAGCACCAACACGGGAGAAGCACGATGAAGCGCCTGCTAGCAGTCTTCGCGATCGCCGCCGCGAGCACCCTCGCCGCCGGCGCCGACGCCGACAAGCCCTCGATCGAGACTCTCTTCAAGATTCCGCTGTACCTGTCGATGCAGATCTCGCCGGACGGCTC
>JADGRS010000017.1 GCA_017880705.1 Burkholderiales bacterium | reverse complement strand
TCCTCGCCCGCATCCGCCGCCCGCGAAGAGCCGCTTTGGGAAGCCGGAGCCGGCGTGGCGGCGCTCGGCTTTCCCGATTACCGGGGCTCGGGCCATTCCCGCACCTACGCGTTTCCATCGCCGTACTTCGTCTACCGTGGCGATATCCTCAAGGCCGACCGCTATGGATTGCGCGGCGTCTTCCTGAAGACCGAGCGTCTCGACCTCAATCTGAGCCTCGGCGCGTCGCTTCCCGTGCGCAGCAGCGACATCCCGGTGCGCGAGGGGATGCCGGACCTCAGGCCGGCCGTGGAGCTCGGGCCCTCGCTGGCCGTCACCGCGTGGCGCTCGCCGGATGAGCGGTTGAAGCTCGACCTGCGCCTGCCGGTGCGTGGCGCGATCACGATCGAATCGCAGCCGCGCTACATCGGCGCCCAATTCTTTCCGCACGTGAGCCTCGACATCCACGATCCCGCGGGCTTCGCCGGCTGGAATCTGGGCCTTCTCGCGGGACCGGTCTACACCGACAAGCGCTATAACCGCTACTTCTACGAGGTGCAGCCGCAGTACGCCACGGCCGCGCGGCCCGCGTACTCGCCGGGCGGCGGCTTCGCGGGAACGCAATTCATCGCCGCGCTCTCGAAGCGCTTTCCGAAGTTCTGGGTCGGCGGTTTCGTGCGCCACGACGCGCTCGACGGCGCGCATTTCGAATCGAGCCCGCTCGTCACCTCGAAGCGCTATGTGGCGGGCGGCATCGGCATCTCGTGGATCCTCGGCGAATCGTCGCGGCGCGTGCCCGTGGCCGACTTCGGAGACGAGCGCCGATGATCGCCATCTGCACCGCCGCGTGGCAGTACGCGATCCTCGCGATCGGCGTCGCGCTGCTCGGCGTCGAGTGTTTCGTGTGGGCGTTGTGCGCGCTGGTGCTCTGGCCGCTCCTGCCGGCGCGCACCGCGCGGCGCGTCGGACGCCTTGGGGCGATGTGGGTTTTCCGCATCTACCTCGGCGCCATGGAATGGCTCGGAGCGTGGCGCCTCGACATCCGCGAGCTCGACGCGTTGAAGGGCGCCGGGCCACTCATCGTCGCGCCCAATCATCCGTGCCTGCTCGACGCGGTGCTCGTCGTGTCGCGATTGCCGAACGCGGTGTGCGTGATGAAGGGTGCGCTCTTCAACAACTTCTTCCTCGGCCCCGCGGCGCGCCTTGCGCGCTACGTGCGCAACGACTCGCTCCTTCGCCTCGCCACGCGCGCGGACGACGAGCTGCGCCTGGGCGGGCAGCTGCTTCTCTTTCCGGAGGGCACGCGCACGGTGGGGGATCCGATCGGTCCCTTCACGGACGCCGTGGGTGCCCTCTCGCGGCGCAGCGCCGTGCCCGTCCAGACGGTGATCATCGAGGCCGATTCGACTTTCCTGGGCAAGGGGCGCTCGCTCGTCGCGCGCCCCCAGCTGCCGCTTTCCTACCGTGTGCGACTGGGGCGGCGCTTCGATCCGCCCACGGACGTGCGCGCGTTCACCGCGGAGCTCGAGCGCTATTTCGCGCGCGAGCTCGCCGCCACGAGCGTCGCCGTTGCCGACGTGCCGGGCGTCGAGGACGCGCCCCACCTCCGTGGCTGAGCGCTCCGCGAGCCATTTCGTCCTCATCCCGAGCTACAACCCCGGCGCCGCGGTGTATGCGACGGTGCGCGGCGCGCGCAGCTTCTGGGACCCGGTGTGGGTCGTCGTGGACGGCAGCACCGACGGCACCGCCGAGGGCCTGAAGAAGCTCGCGGAAGAAGATCCCGGCGTGCGCGTGGTCGTGCTGCCGAAAAACGCGGGCAAGGGCAGCGCGGTGCTGCACGGCATCAGGCTCGCCGCGGCCGAGGGCTACACCCATGCCCTCACGATGGATTCCGACGGCCAGCACCCCGCGGCGAGCATTCCCGAATTCATGGAGCGCTCCCGCGCCGAGCCGGGTGCGGTGGTGCTCGGCGTTCCCGTCTTCGATTCGAGCGCGCCGATGCTGCGCGTGAAGGGACGCAAGGTGTCCAACTGGTGGGCGAACATGGAGACCGTCGGTCTCGGCATCGAGGATTCCCTCTACGGCTTCCGCGTCTACCCGATCGCGGACCTCGTCGCGGTGATGCACGGCCAGCCGTGGATGCGGCGCTTCGACTTCGATCCCGAGGCCGCGGTGCGGCTGGTGTGGCGCGGATTGAAGCCCGTCAACATCCGGGCGCCGGTGAAATACCTCAAGCCCGAGGAAGGTGGCGTCTCGCACTTCAACTACTATCGCGACAACGCGCTCCTCACGTGGATGCACGCGCGGCTCCTCCTGGAGTTCATCGTGCGCCTGCCTTTCCTGCTGCGGCGAAAATACCGGCGCTAGGCTCCCTAGACCATGCCTCCGTTCACCGGGATGATCTGCCCGGTGATGTAGCCCGCCGCGTCGGAGGCGAGAAACGCCACGACGCCGGCGACGTCCTCGGGGGATCCCGCGCGCCGCAGGGGCACGAGGCGCTCGATCGCGGCGGCGTCGAAGCTCTCCGCGCTCATCTGCGTCGCGATGATTCCGGGCGAGACGCAGTTCACCGTGACGCCGCGGCTGCCGATCTCGCGCGCGAGCGAGCGGGACGCGGAGTGCAGCGCGCCCTTGGCGGCCGCGTAGTTTGTCTGGCCGCGGTTGCCGAGCTGCGCCGCGACCGAGGTGATGGTGAGGATACGCCCCCAGCGCGTGCGCGCCATCGGCATCACGAGGGGCTGCGTCACGTTGAAGAAGCCGTTGAGCGATACGTCGATCACGTGTTGCCATTGCTCGCGGCGCATTCCGGGAAAGGCCGCGTCGTCGTGGATGCCGGCGTTGTTCACGACGACCTGGATGGGCGAGCTTTCGATGAGCGCGTCGAGCGCCTCGTGCGTTGCCGCCGCATCGCAGACGTCGAACGCCACCGCCGCGCCGCCGATCTCTTCGGCGAGGGCCTTCGCCGCGTCGAGATGGCGGTTCGCGTGAACGATCACCTCGAAGCCATCGCCCGCGAGGCGCCGGCAGATCGCCGCGCCGATCGCGCCGCTGCCGCCCGTCACCAGCGCGCGCCGCTTCATGGCGCGAACGCCACCATGACGCGGCCTTCGACGAGCTTGCGCTCCCGCGAGGAGACCTCGAAGCGGTACAGCACTCCCGCCGCGCCGCCGCCCATCTGCTCGGCGGTGACTTCGAGGACTCCCACATCGTCCAGCCGGCGCGCGTAGAAGACAACGGAGCGCACGCTCGCGAGCAGGCCCGCGCCCGAGGGAGTCTTCGAGGCGAGCGCGCCGTGGGCGGCGGCGGCCTGCGCGCCGTACTCGATGCCGGACGTGATCGGCAGCTCGCCCGCGCGCCGCAACGGATGCGCGGGATCGCGGGCGTTGCGCGCCACTGCGCGGATAGTCGTGGCATCCCACGCGACGATCTCGTCGAGAAGGCTCATCGCGCCCTGATGCGGCAGGTGCGTCGCGAGCCAGGCGCGGTCGATGTTCATGTCCCCACCTGCGCTTCCAGCGGGAAGCCGTCGAGATACTCGATCACGACGCGCCCCGGGGTGCCGCGAGCCAGGAGCGCGAGGAGCGGCAGCGAGCGCGCCGCGGGAATGTTCCTGCGCAGGCCCTCGAGCGCCTCGTCGTCCATCGTCGTCGGCGGCTCCCTCGCGCCCTCGAGCGAAACCAGGGCGCCGCGATCTGAGTGCGCGGGCGAGGCGAGCGCGAGCGCGACCGCGAACGAATCGGGGATAGGGCGCGTCGCATTCAGCGGCTCGGGGTAGGGCGCATCATAGGCGATGAGCAGCACCGGAAGCCGAGGATCCGCGGCGATGCGCCCGAACGCTTCGAGGAGCCCCGCGCCGAAGCTCGCGTCGAAAGCGGCGAGGCTGTCCGCGGCGTGGGCCGATCCCGTCGCGATGCCCCAGTAGCCCGAGGGTGCGTTGTGCACCGAATTGTGGAAGCGCGTCGGGGAGAGCAGGCGGTCGTCGGAGGCGAGCGCCTCGCAGATCGCGTGCAGGTTCTCGCCGTCACCCGTGGACGAGGCGAAGACGGCGCCCATGTCACGCGCGGAGCGCCCCGCGCTCGCGGCGGCCTGCAGCCCCGCGGCGAGCGAAAGGCGAACGCACTTGCCGGCGCGGCGCCGCTCGGTCGCGGGCAATGCGTCCGGCGCGGGAATCACCGTAGGCGAGGACGTGAAGGGCCCGCGACCCGCGAGCGCGTCGCGCGCGCCGCTCCAGTCCGCGAGTCCCGGGCCCACGAGGCCGATCCCCTCGATGCGCGCCGCGAGATTCATGCCGCGTGTCGCAGGCGCCCGAATACGAGGCTGCAGTTGGATCCGCCGAAACCGAACGAGTTGCTGAGCACGCGGCGCACGTCACGCGGCGCGCCCGCGATTTCATAACGCGCGCGCAGTTGCGGATCGAGCGTGCGCGTTCCGGGGCTTCCGGGAACGCGGCCTTCCTCGATCGCAAGCACGGAAACGACCGCTTCGACCGCGCCCGCGGCGCCGAGAGTGTGCCCCGTCATGCCCTTGGTGGAATTCACCGGGATCGAATCCCCGAAGAGCCCGTGCACGGCCTGGTCCTCCGAGGCGTCGTTGCTCGGCGTTCCGGTTCCGTGAAGGTTCACGTAGTCGATGTCGCCCGTTTGCAGGCGTGCCGCGCCGAGCGCCGCTTCCATGGCGCGGCGCGCACCGAGCCCTTCGGGATGCGGGGCCGACATGTGGTACGCATCGCACGATTCGCCGGCGCCGAGAAGCGCGATCGAGTCGGCGTCGCCGCCGGCCCGCTCGAGAAGGAAGAAGGCGGCGGCCTCGCCGATCGAGATGCCGTCGCGGTGTGCGTCGTAGGGACGGCACGGCTCGCGCGAGAGCAATTGCAGCGAGTTGAATCCGTAGAGCGTGGTGAGGCACAGCGTGTCGACGCCGCCCACGACCGCGGCGTCGATGAGTCCCGCCTCCATGAGACGGCTCGCCGAGGCGAAGGCCTTCGCGCTCGACGAGCACGCGGTGGAGATCGCGGCGCACGGCCCGGCGAGGCCGAGGCGTTCGCGCACGTATTCGGCGGCCGAGAACGTGTTGTGCGTGCGGCGATAGTCGAAGTCGGCCGGCAGCGACCCGTCGTCCGCGCCGCGCCTGCGATACGCGAGCTCGGTCTGCAGGATGCCGGCGGTGCTCGTGCCGATGAAGACGCCGATCCGCTCGCGGCCGACGCGCTTCGCGGCGCTCGCGACGGCGGCGGCGAAGCCGTCCTGCGCGAGGCCGAGCTCCGCGGCGCGATTGTTGCGGCAGTCGAAGCGCGCGAGGCCGGCCGGAAGGCGCGTCTCGTCCACGCCCGCGATCTCCCCCACGAAGGTCTCGAGCTCCACCGACTCGAAGCGGCAAGGCGCGAGGCCGCTCGCGCCCTCGCGCAGCGCGCGTCGCACCGGCGCGAGGCCCGGGCCGAGACAGCTCGTCATCGTGAACGCGGAAAGAAGGACGGGGCGCATCTCAGGATCTCGCCGCGGGAGCGGTCCAGCCATCATACCGTGCCCTCAGCAGCACATTAGCGAAGGGCGCTCCGGATTGCGGGCTATCGAAGCGCCGCTTTGCTGTTGCACAGGAATTCAGTCCATAGGGCGCGCCATGCGGCCCAGTCGTGGCCGCCGGGAAGCTCGCGCACGCGCTCGGGCGCCACCGCTTCGGCCATGCGCCGCTGGCCCGTGGCGAAACGGTCGCCGGAAGCGAAATAGCAATGCACCGGCGGGCGCCCGCCGCGGCTCGCGGCGAGCCAGAGCCACGCTTCGCGCTCGAGGTCGCCTTCGGGGGGAATCACGGGCTTCCACCGGCCGAGCCCGCCGGCCGCGTCCATCTCCCTCAGGACATCGCGCGTCGCGGGATAGGGAGAGATGAGGAGGATGCCTTCGATGTCGCTCTCGTGGCGCGCGGCGTAGGAGAGCGCCGCGAGGCCGCCGAGCGAGATGCCCGCGAGCCAGATGCGCGTGCGGCCGCGCTCGAGCGCGGGCGCCACGACGTGCTCGCGGATGCGCTCGACGATCGTGCCGTCGGCGAACCACGCCGCACGCACCTCGGCCATCACCACTTCGGCGCCGATGCCGTTCGCGCGCGCCGCCGCCGGAAATCCCTCGCGCACGAAGTCCTCGGGCTCGCTATAGGTCCCGGAGAGCAACGCAATGACGAGCGGTGAGCCGCTACGAGGGTCCGCGGTATGGATGATCGTCCGCATGTTGTGGTGCTCCCTGCGCGAATTGTAGCGCGAACAGGAGCGTCAGAAACGCACCGAGTGCGACGGTCGAGCCGATGGCGGAGAGCACCGGCACCGAGGACAGGCCCAGCACGCCGAAGCTCGCGACGGTGGTCGCGTTGGCGAGCGCGAGCGAGGCGAGCGTTCGCGGGGCGCCGGCGCGGTCCTGCGCCATGCGGTCGAAGAAAAGCGCGTAGTTGGAGCCCACCGCCACCACCAGCAGGAGCCCCACCAGGTGCAGCAGCGACATGCGCGTGCCCGCGAGCGCATGCCACGCGGCCACCACCACGACGCTCGCGACGAGCGGCGCCATGACGCGCGCGACGCGGCGCGCCGAGCGCAGCGTGAAGATGAGCAGCGCCACAATCACCGCGAGGCCCGCCGCGGACGCGATGAACGCCTGCCGGAGATATCCCGAGTAGAGGCGGTCGACTTCGCGCTTGACGTCGAGGAGCACCGCCTTCCCGGCGCCCGTGCCGTCAAGCGCGGCGCGTACGGCGCCCGCGTCGATCGGCGCAGCCGCCGGCGCGCGCAATCCGAGGACCGCGGTCCATCCGTCCTCGTCCGCGAAGAGCATTCCATCGAGCGCGGCTTCGAGCGCCGTGCCGCGGATGGCTTCGCGGGTGAGAAGGGGCGATCCGCGCGCTCGCTCGACGTCGGCGATGAAGGGCTCGAGCTTCGAGACGCGCAACGGGGAGCGCGCGAGCGCCCGGCTCAATCGCTCGCGGAGAGTCGCGCTATCGGGAAGGCTCGCGAGGCGCGCGCGTTGCGTCGCCGCCGCGGGAAGGAAGCGTGCCGGCGATTCGTAGCCCGCGAGCTTGCCCGAGGCCACGAGCGGGTCGAGTCGCGCGCCGACCTGCTGCGCGGATTCGAGCGCCTCGTCCGCGCTCGCGCCACGCACGGCGACGACGAGGCGCGCGTCGGAAGCGCCGAGCGCTTCGCGAAGCTCCGCGTCCAGCTCGCGGTCGCTCGCGGAGATCGGATTGAGGCTCGAGAGCCGCGGGTCCCACAGGGTCTCGCGATGCACGAAGAGAACGAGCGCGGCGGCGAGCGCCAATGCCGCGAGCGCCCATCGGACCCATGCGAGGCGTGCCGCGGCCGACGCGATGCGCAGGCCGAGGGGGGACAGGTCGCGAATGCGAAGGGAGGCGGGCAGGAGCGCCGGCAACACGAAGCGCGTCACCGCGGCCGCGATCATGAGCCCGGCGATCGAGTAGACGCCAAGCTGAGCGAGACCGGGAAGGCCCGAGAAGACCAGCGCGGAGAACCCGGCGATGGAGGTGAGGACGCCCAGCCGTATCGTCGGCCAGAAGCCCTCGATCCAGCGCGCGCCGCCCGCCGCGCCGGTGCGTTCGGACTGCACGAACAGATAGATCGAATAGTCCACCGCTTCGCCGATCAGCGTCGTGCCGAAGCCGAGCGTGATGCCGTGCACTGCGCCGAACCCGAGGGACACCGCGGCGATCCCCGCGACGGCGCCGGAGACCACCGGAAGAAGGCCGAGGCCGAGAGCGAGCGCCGAGCGGTATACGACGAGGAGGAGCGCCGCGACGATCGCCATGCTCACGGCGGCGAGGCGTTCGACGTCGTGCACGATCATTGCGCGCGAGCGAACCGAGAAGACGCCGGGGCCCGTCATCACGAGGCGCATCGCGCGCTCTCCCGCGCCGGCTGCGGCATCGCGGAACGAATCCTCGATGAACGAGACGGCCTTCGCCTGCGCGTCCGTGTCGGAGCCGGCGGCGCGTGTGCGCGCGAGCAGCAGCGCGCGCGAGCCGTCGGGCGAAGCCCACACGCCCTCGACGAGGCGCGGTCCCCCGGCGGGCTGCATCTCCTCGATCGTCGCGAGGAGCTCTCCCGTCGGATCGCGCGCGACCAGAGGCTTCACGGCGAGACCCGCCGCCGAGGCGAGGAGGTCGAGGGTCTCGCCGATCGCCACCCGCAGCCCCTCCTCGGTGAAGCGTCCGGGCTCCACGCGCGGGCTCAGCACGTATCGATTCGCGAGAAGCAGACCGCTCTCGCGCTCGAAATTCCCTCCGGAGCCGTTGGCCGCGCTGGAAATGAGCGGGCTCGATGCGAGCGATTGCGCGAGCGCCCGCGAGGCCTTCGCGCGCGACGCGGCATCGCCGCCATCGATGCCGATGAGGATCACGCGGGACACGGCGCCGGAGCGAAGCTGGCCGACCAGCAGGCGCTGCTCGGCGGTGGGCGCGCGCGGCAGGAAGGAAGAGAAGTCGGCGACGAAGCGCGTCTGCGCGATCTGGGCGGCGGCGAGCGCGAGGCCCGCGAGCCAGAGGACGACGGCGACGCGCCGGCCGGTCACGGAGAGGGAGAGATCGTCATCACCGAGCGGTCCCCGTCGGCCTGGAAGATCTCGACGCTGCGAACCTGCGCCTGCGCGCCGCCGATCTCCACGCGCTCCACCAGCGCGGCCAGGGCCGGATCGAGCGGGCGAAGCACGAGGCGCCAGCGCGCCGGCGTGCCTTCGAGCGCGGCGGAATAGGTGCGCGTGAGCGAGGCGAGGTCGCCGGCGAGAGTGGCGCGAATGCCGTCCACCAGCACCGCCGCCTGCGGCTGCTCGCGCATCGCGAGCGAGTGCCGCTTGCCGGCTCGCTCGATCACGACACGATCGCGATCGACGGTGACGCTCTCGGGCCGCGGCTTCAGCGTGCGTTTCTCGAGGCGATCGGGCGGCGTGAACACGAGCTCTCCGGACGACTCGAGAGGCGTGTCGAGGAGCGCGAGGAACTTCGTCTCGTGGAAGGTGGCGCGGCCGGGCGGCTCGTGCGCGATCGATTCGAAGAGCGACGCCACGTCGAGCTCCGCGGCGCGCGCCGGCCCGAGCGCGATGCACGCCATCACGAGGCAGGCGCGGACGGGCCTCACGGCGCGGTTCCCCAGAAGTCGTGGAAGTTGAACCAGTTGAAGGGCGCGGCGCGCGCATAGTGCTCGACGCGCCGCGCATAGGCGGCGACGGCTTCCTGCACGCGCTGGTCGCGTTGCGCGCGCGCGAGGCCCTCCAGGTCGGAGAAATCGGCGAGGGGCTCGAAGCGCACCTCGTAGCGATTGCCCCCGCGGTAAAGCCCCACCATGAAGATCACGCGGCGGCGCAGCGCCGCGGCCATGCGCATCGGTCCCGTGGGAAACGCCGCGGCGTGCCCGAGAAAAGGCAGGCGCAGCGCCGGCTCGTCGCCGAGCGTGCGGTCGGCGAGGACGCCCACGAGATCGCCCTCGTCGAGGCGCGCGGCAAGATCGATCATCGAGCCCGCGTTGCCGAGCGCGACGATGTCGTGCCGCGCGTGCGGCGCGATCGCGGCGAGGGCCTCGTTCACCATGCGCGCGTTGTCCTCGTACATCGCCATCGCGACGCGGCGCTTGCCCAAGTGGCGCCCGCACGCGCGCATCACCTCGAAGCTCCCCATGTGCGCGCCCATGAGCAGCGCGCCGCCCTCGTCGAAGAGCTCCGCGCCTCGCACGTCGATGTCGAAGAGGTCGAAGCGGTCCGCGAGGAAGTAGATGCGGTCGTGGACGGTGGCGCCGAACCGGAAGAAGAGCCGGTATTGCTGCGCGAGCGTCGGTGCGCGGCCGAGGCTGCGCTCGAGAAACGTGCGCGCCGAATGGCGGGCCGCGCGCGCCGTCACGAGGAAGTAGGCGGCGATGAGGGGCAGCGCTCCGCGCGAGAAGCGCCTCCCCAGCGTGAGCGACGCCCAGGCCATGATGCGCATCAGCGCGGTGCTGCCCCGCTCGGGCCGGGTGGCCCATTGCGCCGAGGGGGAGGAGGGGGAACTCATGGGTCGCGGGGCGCGAAGACGCCGTGCGCGACGAGCGCCGCGGCGCTGCGGATCTCGAAGCGCATTCCGCCCGATGCGAGGCTCTCGAGGGCGAGGGTGAGCGCGGTGCCGGGCGTCACGGGCTGGAGGAACTTGGCGCTCGCGAGCATCCACGCCTCGGGGCCGCGTCCCGTGGCGGCCTCGATGGCGGCGAGCGCCTCGCCGAGGAGGACCACGGCCGGCAGGATGGGGTGATCCGGAAAATGCCCTTCGTAAGACGGATGCTCCCGCGCGATGGCGAGCGGCGTCACGGTCGCGCCCAACCTAGCGCTTTCCGCCGAGGGCGCGCAGCGCGAGAGCGCGCAGCTGCTCGCGGGGAATCTTGCCGGTGAGCTGGCGCGGCAGGCTCTCCACCATGAGAAGCGGGCGCGGCAGGAACGCCGCGTCGATGCGCTCGCGAAGGGCCGACATGATCCGCGCGGCGTCGAGCGTCGGCGCGACCGCGAAAGCCATGAGGCGCGTGACGCCGTCGGCCTCCTCTTCGTCCGGGAGATAGAACGCTGCGTCGACCACGCCGGGAATCGCGGTGAGCTGGTGGTCGAGGTAGCCGAGCGAATTGCGCTTCCCGGCGATGTTGACCATGTCGGCGGTGCGCCCGTGCAGCAGGAAGCGCGTCGCGTCGCTCGTGACCTCGATGATGTCCATGAGGCGCGTGGGCTCCTCGACGTGGCCGCCCGAGACCATCGCCCGGTCGCCGTCGTTCCATACGCGAATTCCGTCGAACGGGGTCCACTCCGGCGACTCGGTGGGGCGGCGCGTCGCCACCTGGCCGGCTTCCGTGCAGCCGTAGATTTCGAGCACCTGCGCGCCGGTGCGCTCCTCCGCCGCGCGCGCGAGCCCGACCGACAACGGCGCCGTCGCCGAGACGATGCGCTCGATGCGCGCGGCCTCTCCGCTCTCCATCCACGCGCGCAGGTGGAACGGCGTGGTGAAGAGGGTTCGCGGCGCCGCCGCGCCCTCGATCGCGGCGTCGATGTCCCCCGGATAGTAGAGGCGATCGGAGGTGAGGATCGCCCCGCCGAGCAGGGGCAGCAGCACCGTCGACTCGAATCCGTACATGTGCTGCGGCGGAACGGTGCCGAGAATCGTGTGTCCCGGGCCGACCGCGAGGCGCTTCGCTTCGGCGCGGATATCGGCGACGAGCGCGCCCCATCGCTTGAAGTGCGGCTGCGGCTCTCCGGTCGAGCCCGAGGTGAAGACGCAGGCGACGATCTGCTCGGCGGCGATCATCGGTACGTCGAAGGCGAGGAGCGGCCCGTCGTCCGCGGGAATCTCGAAGCGCGGCAAGTCGACCTGCGTCGCCGCATCTTCGCTCACGAAGTACGCGTCGGGCGCGAAGTCGCGCATCGCGCGGATCACGTTCGGCGTCGTCGTGGGCGGCAGCAGCGTCACCTGCCCTCGCGTGACCGCCGCTGCGAGCGTCACGGCGAAGCGGTAGCGGTCGACGCAGAAGTTGAGGATGTGGCGCGACGCGGGCAGCGCGCCGGCGGTGCGCGCAACGTCGGACACGAAGCGCGCGGCCGTGATCGCCTCGCCTCGCCGCGATGCGACGACGTCTCCCGGGGCCTCGTGCGCGATCAGCGCGTGCCGTGGTGAAGCGGGGGTGCGCCTCGGCGCGGAGGACATCGCGGCTCGGTCAGCCGAAATGGCGCGAGAAGGCGCGTATTCCGCCGAGAAGGCCCACGCGCTCCCACTGCGGAAGCACCCGGTGGCGAATCGCGTACTCGACCATGAACATCGCCACGATGAGGATGGGGCTCAGGATGTTGGCGAGCACCGACCACGCGGCGAGGAAGCCGCCGAAGTAGAGCGTGCACGAGAGGGCGAAGAGCGTCGCGAAGAAGATTGTCCACGCCGCGGTGACCCTGCGCGAGTAGCGCTCGACCTCGACGGGCAGCGTGCCGTGCAGCAGGCGCGCGAAGCGCGTGCAGAGCGCCTCGCGCCCGCCGAAGAGCGTGCGGCCGAACACGAATGCGAGCACGAGGTTCGCGCCCGCGTGCTCGACGAAGAAGAGGTCCGGGAAGTGGCGCTGCAGCGTGCCCCATCCCATCCACAGCAACGCGCCGAACGCGAGGATTGCGACGAGCGCCGCGGCGCGGTGGCGCGAGCGGCGCACGGCATATAGCGCGAGCGCCGTCACCGGAATGAGCGACAGGAGCGCGCCCACCGTGGGAGTGAGCTCGTCGACGATCGCGAAGTGGGCGAGAAGGGCGAAACCGGCGGACAGGAGCACCGCGAGCGCGACCCAGGCGCGGCTGCGCGGCGCGCGCATCACTTGGTTCTCCGCTCCGCGACGTGGGCTGCGAGGTTGTTGAGCGAGCGGAAGATGCGCAGGTTGTCCTGGTCGTCCTCCTTGAGCTTGAACCCGTAGCGCTTCGAAACCACCAGGGCGACCTCGAGGATGTCGATGGAATCGAGGCCGAGCCCCTCGCCGTAGAGCGGCGCGGCCGGATCGATCTCGTCTTCCTTCACTTCGAGGTTGAGCGCCGAGACCACCAGGCCCGCGATCTCGCGCACCAAGGCCGGGTCGGCTTCATGCCCGTTGACTGGGACGGTTTCGAGGGAATTCGGCATCGTTTTCGAGAGGGCCAGACGTGCGAAATGATAGCACCTGGCCTCGCTTCGCCCCGGCGCGATCACGCCTTGCCGCGAAGCGCTTCCCGTGGCAGGACGAACACGAAGCCCCGCCCCGCGCTGGTTGCGGGCCATTCGAACGGCAGCTCGGGATAGGCGCGCTCGAGCGCCTTGCGGTTGCGGCCGATCTCGACCACGAGGGTGCCGCCGGGATTCAGGTGCCGCGCGGCTTCCGCGAGGATGCGTCGCGTGTGGTCGAGGCCGTCGCTTCCGCTCGCGAGCGCCATTTCCGGCTCCTTGCGGTACTCGTCCGGGAGCCGGCGCATCGACGCGGCCTTCACGTATGGCGGATTGGAGACGATGAGGTCGTAGGTCTTTCCGCTCAGCGCCGAGAAGAGATCGGACTTCACGAGACGGATGCGCGGCCCCAGTTTGTAGTCCGCGACATTGCGCCTCGCGACGGCGAGCGCGTCATCGGAGAGATCCGCCGCGTCGACGGCGACTTGCGGTAACGCGAGCGCCGCGAGGATCGCGAGGCAGCCCGAGCCGGTGCACAGGTCGAGCACGGAAGTGGGATTTGTCCGGCACCAGCTTTCCCGGCCCCGGTTCAGCAGCTCGGCGATGAAGGAGCGCGGCACGATGACGCGCTCATCGACGTAGAAGCGGTGCGGGCCGAGCCACGCTTCGTGCATGAGATAGGCCGCGGGCTTGCGCGTGCGCACGCGCTCGTCGACGAGCGCCTTGGCCGCCTTCCACTGCGATGCCGCAAGAGGCTTGTCGAGATGCGCGTCGAGATTGGCGGGAGGAAGCCCGAGCGCGTGGAGGATGAGCCATGCGGCCTCGTCGAGCGCGTTGGCGGTGCCGTGGCCGTAGGAGAGCCCGGCGCGATCGAAGCGTTCGATGGCGTAGGCGAGCAGCGCCCGCACGGTGCCGTGGGCGGTCCTGGGCGTTTCGATCGGCCGCTTCGCCTTCAACCGCGCAGCAAGTCCTCGACCGCGACACGATAGACCTCCGCGAGCGGCTCGATCTCCGCGAGCGCGACCGCCTCGTTCACCTTGTGGATCGACCGGTTCACGGGCCCGAACTCCGCGACCTCGGGACAGATGTCGATGATGAAGCGCCCGTCGGAAGTGCCGCCGGTGCAGTTGATCTCGGGCGTGACGCCCGAGACCTTCTCCACCGCGCGGGTGAGCGTCTCCACCAGCCGCCCGCGCTGCGTGAGGAAGGGCTTTCCGCCGAGCGTCCAGTCGATGGCGTACTCGAGCCCGTGGCGATCGAGGATCTCGGCCACGCGCGCCTTCAGCCCCTCGGGCGTGCTCGCCGTGGAGAAGCGGAAGTTGAAGTCCACCTGCGCGGAGCCGGGGATGATGTTCTGCGCGCCGGTGCCCGCGTGGAAGTTCGAGATCTGCCACGTGGTCGGCGGGAAATACTCGTTGCCGCGGTCCCACTCGGTGGTCGCGACCTCCGCCAGGGCGGGCGCGACGAGGTGCACCGGATTCTTCGCGCGCTGCGGATAGGCCACGTGCCCCTGCACGCCGTGCACGACGAGCCGGCCGGTGAGGGAGCCGCGCCGGCCGTTCTTGATGGTGTCGCCGAATACATGCACCGACGAGGGCTCGCCCACGATGCAGTAGTCGATCGTCTCGCCGCGAGCCTTCAGCGCCTCGACCACGCGCACCGTGCCGTCGACCGAAGGGCCTTCCTCGTCGGAGGTGATGAGCAGCGCGACGGATCCCCGGTGCGAAGGGTTCGCGGCGACGAAGCGCTCAACCGCCGTCACGAACGCCGCGATCGAGGTCTTCATGTCGGCGGCGCCGCGCCCGTACAGGTTGCCGTCGCGGATCGTCGGCTCGAAGGGGTCCGAGTGCCACTTCTCGATCGGGCCCGCGGGGACGACGTCGGTGTGGCCCGCGAGCACCACGAGCGGCTTCGCCGTGCCGTGGCGGATGAGGAGGTTCACGACGTCGCCGCACTTGAACACCTCGGCCTTGAAGCCGAGCGGCACCAGCCGGTCGATGATGAGCTGCTGGCACCCGGCGTCTTCCGGCGTGACCGAGCGGCGCGCGATGAGCGCCTTGGCGAGCTCGAGGGTCTCGTTCTTCATGCGCGGGCCCCCGGCGACGCCAAGCGCGATCCCATCTCAGCGAGTGGCGGGACTGTCGGCGCGGATCGCGGCGCCGTCGCGGCGCGCGACCGTGGGCCCGACGCGATCCTCGATGTAGCTCCGCAGCTGCGCCCTGGCCCCGAGAAGAAAGAAGACCTCGGCGCACACGAAGAGCGGGCCGATCGCGAGCTGCATCGCGTCGTCGTAGAACGCGGGCTTCAGGCCCTCGTACTTGTGGCCGAGGAACTGCAACGCCCATCCCGCGACGAAGATCGCCGCCGCGAGGCCGAGCGTCGGCCCGGTCGCGAGGCGCGCGGTGATCTCGCTTGCAGCCGCGCACATCGCGAGAAGGACGAGCGCCATGGTCACGCCGAAGATCCAGTCGAGACGCAGGTAGTAGACGCAGGTGGCGAGCGACACGACCGCCGCGAGCGTGACGTCGACGGCCCCGAGCGGGATCCATGCGGTCTGCAGCGCGACGATGGTCGCGAAGACGATCATCGGAATCCCGGCGAAATGCGTCGCGATGTTGCGCCGGTCGCGGTGATACGCGGCGTATTGCGTGAGGTTCTCTTCGATCGATTTCACGAAGTCGGGCGCGCCGGTCGACGGATCGGCTATTGCAGGCGCTCCTCGGATTCCTCGGTGATCTGGAAGCTGCCGAACGCCGAGGTGTCCGGGCGGGTCGCGCCCGGCTGCTTCGCTCTCTCCGACATCGCCGGCATGATTCCCGAGTTGCCGAGGAGGAGACCGAGGTTGGTCGCCGAGTCGGCGTTGGCGAGGGCCTCGTCGGTGGTGATCTTGCCCTGGCGCACCAGGCGGAAGAGATCCTGCTCGAAAGTCTGCGAGCCGGGCGACATGCTCTTCTCCATCGCTTCCTTGATCTCGGTGATCTCGCCCTTCTCGATGAGCTCCTGGACGTTGCGCGTGTTGAGGAGCACCTCGACCGCCGGCACGCGCCCGCCATCGACCGTCTTGATGAGGCGCTGCGAGATGACCGCCTTGAGGGACACGGACAGATCCTGCAGCAGCATCGGGCGCACTTCCAGCGGGAAGAAGCTGATCACGCGGTTCATCGCCTGGTAGGCGTTGTTCGCGTGCAGCGTGGCCAGGCACAGGTGGCCCGACAACGCGTAGGTGAGCGCCATGCGCATCGTCTCGAGGTCGCGGATCTCGCCGATCAGGATGCAGTCCGGGGCCTGGCGCATGGCGTTTCGCAGCGCGTCGTGGAAGGAGTGGGTGTCGTTGCCGACTTCGCGCTGGTTGAAGATCGATTTCTTCGGAATGAAGACGTACTCGACCGGGTCCTCGATGGTGAGGATGTGCCCGGCCGCTATCGAGTTGCGGTAGTCGAGCATCGAGGCGAGGGTCGTCGACTTGCCGGAGCCGGTCGCGCCCACGACGAGAATCAGGCCGCGCTTCTCCATCACGAGCGTGGAGAGCACGTGGGGCAGGCTCAGGTCGGCGATCTTGGGGATGTCGGAGGTGATGTAGCGGATCACGCACGCCGTCGAGCCCTTCTGCCAGAACACGTTCACGCGGAAGTTGCCCAGGCCCGCCATCGGCTTCGAGAAGTTGAGCTCCTGCTCGTTCTCGAAGGTCTCGATCTGCTTCGCCGTGAGCATCTCGTAGACGATCTTCTTCGTCTGCTCCGCGTCCATGTTGGCGGGATTCACGGGGATGAGGTTGCCCTGGATCTTGATGCTGATGGGCGATCCCGCGGAGATGAAGATGTCCGAGGCCTTCTTCTCGGCCATCAGCTGCAGGAGTTTCTCGATGAACATTCGCTACGCCTCCCAGATCGACCATCGCCGTCGCTCCCCGTGGGAGAAGGCGGCTAGTCACCCCTCAGTAGTTCGTTGATTCCCGTCTTCGCGCGGGTTTTCGCGTCCACCTGCTTGATGATGACCGCGCAGTAGAGACTATACCGGCCATCCCCCCCGGGCAAGCTGCCGGAAACTACGACGCTTCCCGGCGGAATTTTCCCGTAGGACACCTCGCCCGTGGCGCGGTTGTAGATCTTGGTGCTCTGGCCGATGTACACCCCCATGGAGATCACCGAGCCCTCGCCCACGATGACGCCTTCGACGACCTCGCTCCTCGCGCCGATGAAGCAGTTGTCCTCGATGATGGTGGGATTCGCCTGGATGGGCTCGAGGACGCCGCCGATGCCCACGCCCCCGGACAAGTGGACGTTCTTGCCGATCTGCGCGCACGAGCCCACGGTGGCCCACGTGTCGACCATGGTGCCCTCGTCCACGTACGCGCCGACGTTCACGTAGGAGGGCATCAGCACCACGTTCTTGCCGATGAACGCGCCGCGTCTCGCGTGCGCCGGGGGAACCACTCGGTAGCCGCCCGCGACGAAATCGGCGAGCGTGAAGTGCGCGAACTTGGAGTCGACCTTGTCGTAGTAGGTCGTGTGGCCTCCATCCACGATCTCGTTGTCGCGCAGCCGGAACGAGAGGAGCACCGCCTTCTTGATCCACTGGTGCG
>JADGRS010000236.1 GCA_017880705.1 Burkholderiales bacterium | reverse complement strand
AAGCTCTCGACGAAGCGCTTGTTGATCGCGTTGTCGATCTCCGCCGAGTACCAGCACGCGGTGACGATGCCGAGCGCCTCGTCGCCCATGTTGCGCAGCACCGCCTCGTCGAGGGCGGTCATGCCGCCCACCGGCGCGACCTTGTCCTTCAGGCCGTATTCGTTGAATTGGCGCAGGAAGCGGAAGCCGTTGCTCCCGGCGAACCCGAGGAAGACGCCGTCGATATCGGTCTTCATCTGCGCGAGGTAGCCGCCGTAGTCCGGAACCGCGAGCGGCGGGAACAACTTCTGGACGATCTTGCCTCCCAGATCCTCGAACACCCGTTGAAAGCCGGCGCACATCTCGTGGCCATAGGCGAAATCGTCGCCGATGGTCGCCATGCGGCGCATCTTGAGCGTCTTGTAGGCGTAGTCCGCCGCCGGGTGCGCGCATTGCGCCGAAGTCGACGTGCCGCGCGTGAACCAGGGATTGGGCTTCCTCTGCGTCAGGTCCTCGGCCGCGGCGACCGAGAGCGTGAGCAGCTTCGCCTGGCGGATGTAGTCGTCCGCGGCGAGCGCTTCGAATGCGGCGAGCGGTCCGATCATGGCGTGGATCCTGTCGCGCTCGACCAGCTCCTGGATCTTGGTGCGCGCCTGCGCAGGCACGCCCGCGCTGTCGGCGACGAGCAGCTCCACCCTGCGTCCGCCCAACACGTTGCCGCGCTCCCTCAGGTACTGCACCAGGCCGCGCTCCATGTCGATGCCGCCGGAGGCGAGCGGGCCGGTCTTCACCGTGATCAGCCCGAGGCGGATGGGCTCGCCCTGGGCCCTCGCCGGCAGGGCGGATCCCAGCGCGAGGGCGCCCGCCGCCTGGACGAAGCGTCTGCGATCGAATGCCATGGTCCTCTCCTCCTTCTTATGGTCCTTCTAGTGTGCGGGCGCTCCCGGCTGCTTGAGCGGGTGGGCGTGCGAGAAAGCGTCGATCTTCATGCATTCTTCGTGGATGCGCACGACGGTGGGCACGCTCGAAAGGTCGCACTTGAAATATCCGGCGGCCCCGATCACCTGCCCGGCGAGGCAGATGTCGGCGATGGTGACAGAGTCGCCGTGGCAGAAGCGTCCGGTGTCCCCCTCATTCTTCAGATGGCCCTCGATCGCCTCCAGAGCCTCGAGGCTCCAGTGGGCGAGCCACTTGTTGCGCGCCGCCTCGTCCTGATGCATCTCCTTCTCGAGATAGGCCCTGATCCTCGGCACCACCAGCGGGTGGCCGTCCGCCGCGCTGATCAGCGCGAGCCCGCGCACGCGGGCGCGTCCGCGCGGATCCGCCGGCAGGAGCGGTGGCTGCGGATGGGTCTCCTCCAGATACTCGAGGATGGCGAGCGATTGAAAGAGCGGCGCCCCGCCATCGTCGAGCACCAGCGCCGGAACCACGGCCTGGGGATTCACCGCGGTGTAGTCCTTGTCGTGCTGCGCTCCCTTGAGGATGTCGATCGATACCTCGTCGACCTTCATGCCCTTCAGCGCGAGCGCCACCTTGACGCGGTAGGTCGCGAGCGATCTCCAGAATCCGTAGAGTTTCATGTCGGCCATCCTCTCATTTCGGCGCGCGGCGGGCTTTCGCCATTCTCTCCAGCACCGCGCAGACGCAGGCCGTGTCGGCCTCGGCGAAGCCCTGCGCCATGGCGGCGTTGTAGATGGACGAGGTCGCCGCGAACAAAGGCGTCGGGCAGTCGAGGCCGCGTGCGAATTCCCCGATGATGCGCATGTCCTTCTGCCACACGCCGACCTTCATGGCCGCATTCGAATAGTCGCCTCGCGCCATCATCGGGCCGCGCACCTGGAGCATGCGCGAGGAGCCCGCGCCGTCAGCCAGCACCTTCACCATGAGGTCGCAGTCCAGCCCGGCTTTCATTCCGAGCACCATCGCCTCCGCCGTGGACACGTTGTGAATCGCGACCAGCAGGTTCGCGACGAACTTCATCTTCGAGCCGGTCCCGAAGGCGCCGAGGAAGTAATGCGTCCGCGCGAAGCCGTCGAACACCGGCACGCAGCGCCTGTAGGCCGCGCCCGGGCCGCTCGCGTAGACGGCGAGATCCTTCACCTTCGCCTGCGCGCCCGTGCCGCTCAGCGGGCAATCGAGGAGCGTCACGCCCTGCGCGGCGAGGAGCTTGCGCGCTTCGTCCTTGACCGCGATCGGGAGCGTGCTGGTCTCGATGACCACTTGCCCGGCATTGCCCGCCGCCCCAAGCTCCGCGCTCACCTCGAGCAGCGCCGGCGCCGAGGGTAGCGACGTGATCACGATGGAGGCGTGCCGCGCGAGCTCGCGGACACTGCGCGCGGGACTTCCACCCGCCTTCTTCAGCTCCGCGCGCCGCCGCGCGAGCACGTCGTATCCCCGGACGGCAAATCCGGCGCGAACGAGATTCGCCGACATCGCCGAACCCATGATGCCCAGGCCGGCGACGCCAACTCGGGAATTCGTACCTGACACCAATTTCGCCTTCATCCGCCGAGCCCTCCAACGGCCGCGAACAACGCCTCGATCGATTCCCGCGGAATGCCGCGCACGATGAACACGATACGCGAGCGCGGGTCCGTGTCCGCGCCGCCCTCGAGCGTCATGGGCGGATGGAACACATGCTGCGCTCCCTGCAGCACCACCGGTCCGCGCTCTCCCGCCACGTGGACGATGCCCTTGACGCGTAACAGGTCCGGCCCGCGCAAGGACGTGAGCGCCTGGAGCGCCGCGTTCAGTCCCTCCCAGGTGAAGGGCTTTTCGAACCAGAGGCAGAACGAATGGATCGCGGCGTCGTGGGCTCCCGGCCCTTTCGCCGGCCCTCTCCCAAGGGAGAGAGAGAACTGCGGCGCGCCAGAACGCGCGTCCCTCGCATCGGGAGCGACGGCGTAGAGCCAGCGATTCAGCTCCTCGGCCCGTGCGCGCGCGCTTCGCGGAGCGATGTCCGCGAGGAAGGCGGGATCGAGCTCGCCGCCGACGGCCGTTGCGACGAGCGCGAACGGGTTCATCGCTTCGAGGCGTTGCCGCAGGCGCTCGACCACGGCTGGATCCGCGATGTCCGTCTTGGTGATCACGAGGCGGTCAGCCACCGCCGCCTGCTTGGCGGCCTCGGGCATGGAGTCCAGCTGGCCCATTCCGTTGACCGCATCGACCAGCGTGACGACGCCGTTCAGGCGGTATTGCGCGCCGAGCAATCCATCGGTCTGCAGCGTATGCAGCACCGGCACCGGATCGGCGAGGCCCGTGGTCTCGACGAACACACGGTCGAAATCGATGACTTCGCCCGCACGGCGCTTGATGAAGAGATCCCTGAGCGTTTCCTGAAGGTCGGTGCGCAACGTGCAGCACAGGCACCCGTTGCTGAGCAATGTCACCTGCTCAGAGGAGGCGGCGATGAGCTCGTGGTCCAGCGCGACGTCGCCGAACTCGTTGATGACCACCGCGGCGCGGTTCATCTGCGGATGGCGCAGCAGCCGGCGCAGGAGCGTCGTCTTGCCCGCCCCCAGGAAGCCCGTGATGACCGTCACCGGCAGCCGGCTCGCGAGCGGATCGACGGCGGCCGACGTGCGCGCGACGCTGGCCTGCGTCACAGCGTCATCTCCAGAATGTAGAGGCCGCCGGCGAAGCGATCGACGGTGTAGACGGTGCGGCGCTCGTCCACGTAGACATCGTTCAGCTGGATCGCGCCCGCGGGCGAAAGCGCCGGAGCGCCCGGAACGAAGTACGCGACCTCCTGGGGCTGGTAGGGATTGGACACGTCGTAGGCGCGCACGCCCGCATTGAAGAACGTCCCGATCACGATCTCCTCCGACTTCCACGAGGACGGCACCGGCAGGTTCTCGTGCAGGTTGTGCGCGCCGAAGCGTCCGCCGCGATGGACGAACGCGTCGTGGGGCGGCGCGGGCAGCGTCGCGAGGGTCATCGGGTTCGTCTCCACGCGCGCGTCCAGGACCCACACGAGCTTGGGCCAGTCGAGCCCACCGTCCTTCACGCACTCGTCGCTCACGACGAGGAGGTTGCGCTCGAATAGCGGCAGCACGGTGTGCGTGAAGCCGTTGAACGGCGGCGAATGGCGCCAGTTCGCGACCATCGTGGGACGGGTCTTGTCCGCGATGTCGAGGATCACCGCGCCGCCGTCGATATAGCCGACATAGGCACGGTCGGGCCGCTGCGGAAACACGTTGGTGTTGTGCGCGCGGAAGCCCGAGTCGAATTTCGGATCGAGTCTCGTGGGCGGCGGCGCGCTATCGCCCTCGCGCGTTCCCGGCATCCACCAACGCCCCACTTCGACGGGCCGCGAAGGGTTGCGCACGTCGACGATGCGGTAGAACTGGTCGTCGAACGGGTGGCGCGGCTGGAAGTCCGCGGCGCCGCTCGCCATGTGGATGAACTCGCCGTCGACGAACCACAGCGCGTGCACGCCGCGCGAGTGCGGGCCGGACGCATCGAAATGGGAAATCAGCTTCGGGCGCTCCGGCACGCTCACGTCGAAGAGATCGAATCCCGCGGGCTTGAGGCCGGGCGTCTGCGTCTGGTAGGCGACCGCCATCGTGTCGCCCACCACGTCGAGGGAATTGGACCGCACCTTCGCGTGCGCAAGCTCGGTCTGGACCACGACACGGGGGGCGCGCGGATCGGTCACGTCGACGCCGGTGAAGTTCTTCGGCGCGGATTCGTGCGCGAGCCACAGGATGCGGCGCCCATCGCGGGCGAGCTGCATCGCCATGCCCTCGCCCAGGCCGCCGAATCCCTGCAGCTCGTGATGCGCGAGGAGCCGCATGTTCAGCGAGAGCGCCTGGTCGGAGCGGGATCCGGATCCCGGTAGCGTTCGAGCCATCACGGGATGATACTTACTCGCACAAGGGGAACTTCATGCGCATCGTCAAGATTCTCATCCTCGCATTCGGGCTGGTCGCGGGTCTCGCGACGCAGGCAGTTGTCGCACAGCCATATCCCGTCAAGCCCGTGAAGCTGGTCGTCACCTATCCTCCAGGCGGAAGCTCCGACCTCATGGCGCGCATCCTCGGGCAGAAGCTTTCCGAGCTTTGGGGGCAGCCGGTCATCATCGAGAGCAAGCCGGGCGCCGCCGGCTCGATCGGCATGGACTACGCGGCCCACCAGCCGCCCGACGGATACTCCTTCGTGATCGGCAACCTCGGCCCGGTCACGGTCAATCCGCTTCTGTCCAAGGTTCCGTACGACATCGAGCGCGACTTCGTTGCCGTGTCGCTCATATCGACCGGACCCAACATCCTCGTCGTCAATCCGGCGGCGACCCCGGTGAAAACCCTCGAGGAGCTCGTCGCCTACGCGCGCGCGAATCCCTCGAAGGTGAATTTCGGCTCGAGCGGCCCGGGAAGCGTTGCGCACCTGAGCGGCGAGATGTTCAAGAACATCGCGAAGCTCGACATCACCCACATCGCCTACAAGGGCGGCATCCTCGCCGTCCAGGACCTGGTGGCAGGCCACGTGCAGATCGTGTTCTCCGATGCGCTTCCGGCGATGCAGTTCATCAAGTCGGGGCGGCTGCGCGCGCTCGCCATCACCGGCCCCGAGCGCAGCCCCTCGATGCCGGACATCCCCACGTGCG
>JADGRS010000016.1 GCA_017880705.1 Burkholderiales bacterium | reverse complement strand
GGGCCTGCGCGGAAGTCCATGGCGCCGCGAGCGCGAGCCAGGCGCACAACACGAATCGGGTCATCGAGGGTTTTCTTAGCGGTTGATGAGGGTAGGAGCGAAGCCGAGCGTCTCGCGAACCTTGTCGGCGATGGCGAGCGCTTCTTCGCGGTTTCGGTAGGGGCCCAGCCGCACGCGGTATAGCCCATCGCGCGGGGTTACCTGTACGGGCTCGTGGTTCCAGGAAAGCTCCCGCGTCGCATGGTCGCGGAAGCTTTCGGCACCGTCGCGACTCGAGAAGGCGCCCAGTTGCAGCCAGAGCCCCGCGGCTTCCTCGACGACGACGGGCGTCTCCACGGCGATTTGCGCCGCCGGCGAGAGCACGGCCGCAGCCTCGGAACGGGGTTCGGGCGACTCGAACACGCGCTCGACATCGACGAGCGCGCTGCCCGGGCCCGCGACGCCGATGCGCGCCGCCGCCGCATACGAGAGGTCGATGACGCGATTCGAATGGAACGGTCCGCGGTCGTTGATGCGCACCACGACCCACTGCCCGGTCTTCACGTTCGTCACGCGGGCATAGCTCGGGATCGGCAAGGTCGGATGGGCCGCCGTCATCGCGAACATGTCGTAGGGCTCGCCCGAGGCCGTCTTCTGACCCTGGAACTTCTTGCCGTACCACGAGGCGATGCCGCGCTGCCTGTACGTCTCCTTGTTCACCACCGGGACGTAGGTGTGGCCGAACACCGTGTACGGCCGGTTCGCGTAGCGATGGAACGGCTCGTCCCGGGGTACCGCGTTCGGGGTCGAGGCGAGGTTGTCGGGAATGGCGTCGGGCGGGCCGTCGTCGGAGTAGTACGACGGCTTCTTCGGCGCCTCCCCCTGCGCGGACTTCCTGGGCGTGGTCGCGCATCCGGCCGCTACCAGCGCGATCACCAATGCGGCGACGATCCGCCGCATCAGCTCGACACCAGCTGCTTGTGCGTCGAGATCGACATGAGGATGCCGAACCCGATGAGGATCGAAAGGAGCGCCGTGCCGCCATAGCTGATCATCGGCAGCGGCACGCCCACCACGGGAAGGATGCCGCTCACCATGCCCATGTTCACGAAGGCATAGGTGAAGAAAGTGAGCGTGATGGCCCCCGCGATGAGCCGCGAGAAGACCGTCGACGCGTTCGCCGCGATCATCATGCCGCGCGCGATGATGAGCATGTAGAGCACGATCAGCACGACGTTTCCGATGAGGCCGAACTCCTCGCCGAATACCGCGAGGATGAAGTCGGTGGAGCGCTCCGGGACGAAATCGAGCTGCGCCTGCGTCCCGTTGAGCCAGCCCTTGCCCAGGATGCCGCCCGAGCCGATCGCGATCGTCGACTGGATGATGTGGTAGCCCGCGCCCAGCGGGTCCTCCATCGGATCGAGGAGCGTCAGCACGCGCTTTCGCTGGTAGTCGTGCAGCATCGACCACAGGAAGGGAAGGCTCACGGCGCCCGCCACCGCGACGGAGCCGAGCACTCTCCATGAAAGGCCCGCGAGGAAGATCACGAAAAAGCCCGAGGCGAAGATGAGCAGCGCCGTGCCGAGGTCGGGCTGGCGGACGATGAGGCCCACGGGAATCGCGAGCACGATCGCCGCGATCGCGAAGTCGCGCATGCGCAACCCTTCCTCGCGGCGGTGGAAGTACCACGCGAGCACGAGCGGCACGCCGATCTTCATGATCTCCGAGGGCTGCACCACGGTGACGCCGAGGTTGAGCCAGCGGCGGGCGCCGTTGCGCACCTCCCCGAAGAGCGCCACGCCGACGAGGAGCGCGAGGCCCGAGAGGTACACCGGGACCGCGAGGCGCATCAGCATCTGCGGGTGGATCTGCGCGAAGAGCCATAGCGCGAAGATCGCGAGCGCGAGGTTGCGTCCCTGGGCGAATGCGCGGTCGACCGACGAGCCGCCCGAGGCCGAGTAGACGACCGTCAGGCCGAGCGCGAGAGTCAGCGCGAGAGCCGCCATCAACGGCCCGTCGATGCGCCGGGTGAGGACGTCGAAGATCCGGCTAATCATGTTCCTCGTCGCCCGCGCCGGGATCGAGCGTCACTTTTCCGGCCGGCTTCTTGCCGGTGAGGTAGTAGTCGAACACGACGCGCGCGATCGGTCCCGCGGTGCTGCCGCCGTGCTTGCCGTTCTCGACGAGGATCGCCAGCGCGAGCTTCGGATCGTCGGCGGGCGCGAACGCGATGAGGAGCGCGTGGTCCCAGTGCTCCTGCTTCAGGCGCTTCTCGTCGTAGCGCTCGCCCTGCTTCATGCCGACGACCTGCGCGGTCCCGGTCTTCGCCGCCATGGCGTAGGCGGCGCCCTGGCCCGCCTGCGCCGCGGTGCCCCCGGGCCGCGTTACGTCGACCATCGCCGCGCGGACGAACGCGATGTTCTCGGGCCTCGCGGCCGCGTCGTTCGCCGCCGCCGCCGCGGGGCTGCGCAGCTCCTGCGTCTTCGCATCCTGGACCGACCTCAGGAGGTGCGGGTGGACCGGCACTCCGCCGTTGGCGATGGTCGCCGTCGCCGCGGCGAGCTGCAGCGGGGTGGTGAGCAGGTAGCCCTGGCCGATCCCCACGCTCACGGTGTCGCCCGCGTACCACTTCTGCTTGAAGCGCTGCCACTTCCACTCCTGGGACGGCGCGAGGCCCGCGAGCTCGCCGTCGATGTCGATGCCGGTGCGCGCGCCGAAGCCGAAGCGCGTGAGGAAGCTGTGGATCGCGTCGATGCCGAGCTCGTTGGCGAGCCCGTAGTAGTACGTGTCGCACGAGATCACGATCGACTTGTGCATGTTGACGAGCCCGTGGCCCTCCTTCTTCCAGTCGCGGTAGCGGTGCGCGACGCCCGGCAGCGCGAAGTAGCCCGGGTCCGAGATGGTGAATTCCGTCGAGCGCTTCCGGTACTCGAGCGCCGCGAGCGCCATGAAGGGCTTGATCGTCGAGCCCGGCGGGTATTGGCCGCGCAGCGCGCGGTTGTTGAGCGGCTTGTCCGGAGAGTTGTTGAGCGCATCCCAGTTCTGGGGATCGATGCCGTCCACGAAGAGGTTCGGATCGAATCCCGGCTTGGAGACGAGCGCGAGGATCTCTCCCGTCTTCGGGTCGATCGCGACGAGCGCGCCCTTGTAGTCCAGGAACGCCTCCTCGGCGATCTTCTGCAGCTTGAGATCGAGCGTGACGGCGAGGTTGTTGCCCGAGAGCGGCTCGCTGCGCGCCAGGGCGCGGATGGCGCGCCCGCCGGCGTCGATCTCCACCTGCTCCGACCCGGTCACGCCATGAAGCTCCTTCTCGTAGGCGCCCTCGATGCCGAGCTTGCCGATGTGGTCGGTGCCCTTGTAGTTCGCGGTGAGGCCCTGGTCGTCGATGCGCTTCACGTCGGCGTCGTTGATGCGCCCGATGTAGCCGATCGCGTGCGAGGCGACTTCGCCCTGCGGGTACGAGCGGAAGAGGCGCGCCTTGATTTCGAACCCGGGGAAGCGGAAGCGGTTCACGGCGAAGCGCGCGACTTCCTCCTCCGTGAGCCGCGTGCGGATCGGCAGGCTCTCGAAGTTCTTGCTCTCTTCCTGCAGCTTCTTGAAGCGGCGGCGATCGCGGGGTGTGACGTCGATCAACGTCGAGAGATCGTCGATCGCGCGCTCGACGTTCGCGACCTTGCTCGGCGTGATCTCGAGCGTGTAGGCCGAGTAGTTGGCCGCGAGCACCTCGCCGTTGCGGTCGAGGATGAGGCCGCGATTGGGCACGACGGGAAGGACCGAGATGCGATTGGCTTCCGCGAGCGTGTGGTAGTACTCGCGCTGCACCACTTGCAGCCAGCTGAAGCGCCCGAGGAGGATCGCGAAGGCGACGATGATGAACAGGCCCGAGAGCATCAGCCGGTTGCGGAATACCGTGAGCTCGCGCTGCTGGTCGCGAAGCGCCTGTCCGACCATCATGGAGCGCGCGCCCTCATGAGGCATCCCCGCCGCGGCGCCTGCGCACCGCCGGCATGTAGAGAAGCCAGTTCGCCGGACCCCACAGGAGGGCCGTCACGACCGGCGAGATGAAATACGCGGCGCCCGGAAAGTCGGCGCCGAGCAGCAGGTTCAGCAGGAGCATCACGCAGCTTGTGACCATCATGATGCCGAGCACGTGCAGCGTCTGCTCCCCGAGCCCGAAGGTGAGGATGCGCACGCGCAGCACCTGCGCGCCGAAGATGGCGATCACGTAGGCGAACGCGTGCTGCCCGAGAAGCATCGAGTCGCTCACGTCCATCAGCAGCCCGAGCGCGAAGGCCATGCCCTGGCCGATGGAGCGCGGCTCGTGGAGCGCCCAGAAGAGAAGGACCAGCACCACGAAATCGGGCCGCGCGAGGAGCCACGCTCCCGACCACGGCAGCACGCAAAGCATGAAGGCGATCACGAGCGAGAAGAAAACGAGCCCCATGCTCGCCGGGAGCTTCATCACGTCGCGTGCGAGCGGCGTCAGATCCGCGGAGCGCATGGAAGGGTCTTCATTGCCTGCGGGGCCGCGCCCGGTCCTTCGCGCCCTTGCGCGGTTGCTCGTCGGGCTTGGATTCAGGGCGCGCGATGCTCGAGGCGGAAAGCGGCAGCACCATCACGTAGCGATGGTTGTCGACGCCCGCCATGGGCTTGGCTGAGATCTTGGCGAACACGTACGCGGCGTTCTTCTGCACGCTCGTCACTTCCGCCACGACGAGCCCCGGCGGATAGGTGCCGTCGATTCCGGAAGTCACGAACACGTCGCCGTTCTGCACGTCGGCCGACACCGGCATGAACGGGATGTCGATCGATCCGTCCTTGCCCGAGCCCACGGCGACCGCGCGCAGGCCGTTGCGCACCACCATCACCGGCACCGACTGGTCCTTCTCGGTGACGAGCGTCACCTCGCTGCTGAACGTCCCGACGCTGGTGACCTGCCCGACGACGCCGCTGCCGTCGATGACGGGCATGCCCGCCTGGATTGAATTGGTGAGCCCCTTGTCGACGACGATCTTGCGCGTGAACGGATTCCTCGCGGCGTAGAGGACTTCCGCGATGGTGCCGTTCTCGGCGTAGCGGCTCTTTCCGGACGTCATCGCGAGGAGGTGCTCCTGCTCGGCCTTCAGGAGCCGCGCCTCCTGCGCGGCCGCCGATTGCTCGAGGACCTTCGCCTTGAGCTCCTGGTTCTCGCGAAGGAGGCGCTGCTGGCTCGCGAAGTAATCGCCGATCCGCCCGAGGGCTTCGCCCGGCATCGTCGCGACCTGCTGCACGGGCTGCGCGACCGCGGAGAGCGACAGGCGCACCGCCTCGAGCGCGTGGAAGCGATGGTCGGCGATCATGAGCGCTATGGCCGCGAGCGTGAAGAATGTCAACCTCGCGAGCGGGCTCGGGCCTCGGTGGAAGAATGCTGGCGCTTCGCGGCGGATCAAGCGGGGGCCCGGTCGAAATGAAAACTGGTGTCAGAGACGATTTTCCGTGAAGCGAGAAAAATCGTCTCTGACACCAGTTTTCTATCCTCAGTCGTTGGTGAAGACGGTTCCGAGCTTGTCCATTTCCTCGAGGGCGCGCCCGGAGCCGCGGACCACGCACGTCAAGGGATCGTCGGCGACGATCACGGGAAGCCCGGTCTCTTCCATGAGGAGCCGGTCGAGCTCGCGCAGCAGCGCGCCGCCGCCGGTGAGGACCATGCCCTTCTCGGCGATGTCGGCGCCAAGCTCTGGCGGGGTCTGCTCGAGCGCGCTCTTCACCGCGGAGACGATGGAGTTCAGGGGGTCGGTGAGCGCCTCGAGGATCTCGTTTGACGAGATCGTGAACGAGCGCGGGATGCCTTCTGCGAGGTTCCTGCCCTTCACCTCCATCTCGCGAACCTCGCTTCCGGGGAACGCGGAGCCGATGGTCTTCTTGATGTTTTCCGCCGTCGACTCGCCGATCAGCATTCCGTAGTTGCGGCGGATGTAGTTGATGATCGCCTCGTCGAACTTGTCGCCGCCGACGCGCACGCTGGCGGAGTAGACGATTCCGCCCAGCGAGATCACGCCGACCTCGGTGGTGCCTCCGCCGATGTCGACCACCATCGAGCCCGTGGCATCGGCGATGGGGAGGTCGGCGCCGATGGCGGCGGCCATCGGCTCCTCGATGAGAAAGACCTGCGAGGCTCCGGCGCCGATGGCGCTCTCCTTGATCGCGCGCCGCTCGACTTGCGTGGATCCGTAAGGCACGCAGATCACGATCCGCGGGCTCGGGCGGAACCACTGGTTGTCGTGGATCTTCTTGATGAAGTACTTGAGCATCTGCTCGGTGATCGTGAAGTCGGCGATCACGCCGTCCTTCATCGGGCGGATGGCGGTGATGTTCCCGGGCGTGCGCCCGAGCATCTGCTTCGCCGCGAGGCCCACGGCTTGGATGGTCTTCTTGCCGTTGGGTCCGCCCTCCTGCCGGATCGCCACGACCGAGGGCTCGTCGAGGACGATCCCCTTGCCGCGAACGTAGATCAGGGTGTTGGCCGTGCCGAGGTCGATCGCGAGGTCGGTGGAAAAGTACTTGGAAACGAAGGAAAACATCTTGATCCGTAAGGAGTTTCGGTTTGCGGCGGGTCCCCGAGGAGGGGCTGCAATATAATAGCCCAAAATCGCGCTGAATTAAGGCCTTAGCAGCACTTTCCGATGCTATCCCTCGAAGAAATCCACCGCCTCGCCCGCCTGGCGCGACTTGAGCTTTCGGTTGCCGAGGCCGACGACATGCGCGCGCAGATCAACGGCATCCTCGCGATGGTCGACGAGATGCGCGCCGTCGACACGACGGGCGTCGCGCCGATGTCGCATCCGCAGGAAGTCACGCAACGCCTGCGCGAAGACCGCGTGACCGAGACCGACCAGCGCGAGCTTTTCCATTCGCTCGCGCCCGAAGTGGAGGACGGCCTCTACCTCGTTCCCAAGGTGATCGAATAGAAGAAGCCACGCACGAGCCGCGAGACAAGAGATGCACAACGCAACATTGACCGAGTTGTCGCGGCGCCTTCACGCGAAGGAAGTCTCGAGCGTGGAGGTCGCGGGATACTTTCTCGAGCGGATCCGCGCGGCCAGCACGCAGCTGAACGCGTTCATCACCGTGGACGAGGAGAAGACGCTCGCGCAGGCGCGCGTCGCGGACGCGCGCATCGCGCAGGGCGGCGCGCACCGGCTCGCCGGCATTCCGATCGCGCACAAGGACCTCTTCTGCGCGAAGGGATGGCGCACCACCTGCGGATCGAAGATCCTCGAGAACTTCGTCGCGCCCTACGATGCGCACGTGATCGAGCGGTTCAACGCCGCCGGCGCGGTGATCCTCGGCAAGACCAACATGGACGAGTTCGCCATGGGCTCGTCGAACGAGAACTCGTACTTCGGCCCCGTTAAGAACCCCTGGGACACGAGGGCGGTGCCGGGCGGGAGCTCGGGCGGTTCCGCCGCCGCGGTCGCCTCCCGCATCGCGCCGGCCGCGACGGGCACCGACACCGGGGGCTCGATTCGCCAACCCGCATCGTTCACCGGCGTGAGCGGCTTGCGCCCCACGTACGGACGCGTTTCGCGTTACGGCATGGTCGCCTTCGCCTCGTCGCTCGACCAGGCCGGGGCGCTCGCCAAGAGCGCCGAAGACCTCGCGATGATGCTCGACGTCATGGCGGGCTTCGACGCGCGCGATTCGACCTGCATGGAGCGCCCGAAGGACGACTACGTGGGCGGCCTCGCGCGCGGCGTGAAGGGCCTGCGCATCGGCGTGCCGCGCGAGTATTTCTCGAAGGATCTCGCCCGCGACGTGGGCGAACCGATCCTCGCGGCGATCGACGCGTACCGCAGGCAGGGCGCCGCCGTGGTCGAGGTGAGCCTGCCCAACCAGCACCTTTCGGTGCCGGCCTACTACGTGCTGGCTCCCGCCGAGGCATCGTCGAACCTCGCGCGCTACGACGGCGTTCGCTACGGCCACCGCGCCGCCGAGTACGGCGACCTCCTCGACATGTACTGCAAGACGCGTGCGCAGGGCTTCGGCGCGGAGGCGAAGCGGCGCATCCTCATCGGCACTTACGTGCTGTCCCATGGCTATTACGATGCGTACTACCTGAAGGCGCAGCAGATCCGCCGCCTCATCGCGCGCGATTTCTCCGAGGCCTTCAAGGCATGCGACGTCATCATGGGGCCGGCGGCGCCGTGCGTCGCCTACGACATCGGCGCCAAGATCACCGATTGCGTGCAGATGTACCTCGACGATCTCTACACGATCCCGATCAATCTCGCGGGCCTTCCCGGGATGTCGATCCCGTGCGGCTTCGGCGACAGGGCTCGCCCCGTCGGCCTGCAGATCGTCGGCAACTACTGGAGCGAGGCGCTCATGCTCTCGGTCGCGCACGCTTACCAGCAAGCCACCGATTGGCACACCCGCATGCCCGCGGCGTTCGCATGAACTGGGAAGTCGTCATCGGGCTGGAGACGCACGCGCAATTGACGACCGCGTCGAAGATCTTTTCTGGCGCGTCGACGCGATTCGGGGCGTCGCCGAACACCCAGGTCTCCGCGATCGACCTCGCGATGCCGGGCACGCTGCCGGTGTTGAACAAGGGGGCCGTCGAGCGCGCCATCCGCTTCGGGCTGGCGGTCGGCGGGACCATCGCGCCGCTGAGCGCCTTCGAGCGCAAGAATTATTTCTATCCCGACCTCCCGAAGGGTTACCAGATCAGCCAGTACGTGCAGCCGGTCGTCACCGGCGGCGGGCTCGCGATCGTCGTCGGCGACAAGGACGGGTTCGTGCCGCTCACCCGCGCGCATCTGGAGGAGGACGCGGGCAAGCTCCTGCACGACGCGGTCGCCGGGAGGAGCGGCGTCGACCTCAACCGCGCGGGCACGCCGCTCCTCGAGATCGTGACCGAGCCCGCGATGCGCTCGGCCGCCGAAGCGGTCGCCTACGCGAAGGCGCTGCACTCCCTCGTGCGCTGGATCGGCATCTGCGACGGCAACATGCAGGAGGGATCCTTTCGTTGCGACGCGAACGTATCCGTTCGGCGTCGAGGCGATCCCCTCGGGACGCGCTGCGAAATAAAGAACCTCAACTCGTTCCGGTTCCTCGAGAAGGCGATCGAGTTCGAGGTGCGCCGGCAGGTGGAGCTCATCGGGGACGGCGGCCGGGTCGTGCAGGAGACGCGCCTTTTCGATCCGGACCGCGGCGAGACGCGCCCGATGCGCTCGAAGGAAGACGCGCAGGACTACCGCTACTTTCCCGATCCCGACCTGTTGCCGGTCGCCATCGCGCCGCAATGGATCGAGGAAGTGCGCCGCTCCATGCCCGCGCTCCCGGAAGCCCTTCGCCGCGACTTTCTCGGCTATGGGATGTCGCCCTACGATGCCGCGTTGCTCACGGAGTCCCGGGAAAAGGCCGAATTCTTCCGGGCGAGCCTTGCCGCGACGAAGATCTCTCAACCGGTGTCGCTCGCGCATTGGGTGAACGGCGAGATGTCGGCGCTCCTGAACGAGCGAAATCTCGACTTCGCCGCCTCACCCGTGGCCCCGCGGGATTTCGCGCGGTTGCACGACAGGGTTCAGGACTCGACTCTTTCTTCCAAGGCCGCGAAGGAAGTCCTTCACGCGATGACCGCGGGAGAGGGCGATCCCGATGCGATCATCGAGAGGAAGGGCCTCAGGCAGATCTCGGATTCGGGCGCGCTGGAGGAAGCGGTTCGCGAGGCGCTCGCGGCCAACCCGAAGCTGGTCGAGGACTACCGCGCCGGCAAGGAGAAGGCATTCAACGCTCTCGTGGGCCAGGTGATGAAGGCCACGAAGGGGAAGGGCAACCCGCAGGAAGTGAGCCGCATCCTTCGCGAGCGGCTCGCTTCGTGAATCGCTACTTGCGCTCGACCACGCAGTTCACCTTGTAGGCATAGCCGTCGCCGCGGTGGCAGACATAGGTCTGCCCCGCCTGGCATTCGTAGATCTTGCCGGCGCAGTTCGCCGTGCCGGCCGCGCCGGGGATCATGGTGCCGGCCACCGCGGCCTTCGCGGGCTCGGGCTGCATGTTGCGCGACGAAGGATCCGTCTTCAGGCTCACCCAGCGCCGCTTGTCGATCTCGAACTTCGCCTTGATGTCCTCGATCTCCTTCTGGTAGCCGACGTTCGCCTTCTCGAGCGTGGCCTTCTCGGCGCGCGAGCGAGCCATGACCTCGACCAGCACCGGCGGAGGCTCACCGCTCTTGCCGGCCTTGCCGCTCTTGCCGGCCTTGTAGAACTCCATCTCGTCCTCGAGCTCCTTGATGCGCTTGGCGATTTCCTTCAGGCGCTCCTCGTTGCCCTGGATGCGCCCGACCAGCGGCTCGATATTGCGGTCGCGCGCGACGTCGAACTCTTTCTCGCCGCTGAAGGAAGCGAGCAACGCCGCGTCCTTGCGCTTCTGGTCGGCGGCGGCGCGGTCGGACTCCTTCTTGCGCTCCCGGTCTTCCTCAAGCGCCTTCACTTGCTCCGGCGTCGGAGTGGGCTCGATCTTCTTGATGACGGCGCCGCCCGCGCTGATCTCGTAGACGACGACGTTGCCGCACTCTTCCGGAGGCGTGTCCCCGATCCGCGTGACGCCCTTGGGGTCGACGCACTTGAACGTGGCCCCGGCCGACGTGGCGAATGCGACCGCCAACAACAGAAATATTCTTCTCATTTTCTTCTCTCCCAACGCGCGCCTTGTTTTCATCATGGTTGAGCCACTCCGTACTGTTTTCGGTAGGCCTCGATACGCTCGACGTTGCCCGCCTCGCCGGGCCGGGCGCGCAGTGTCGCGACGATGTCCGCGACGCTCGCGATGGCGGCAACGGGCAAGCCGTAGTCGCGGCTGACTTCCTGCGTCGCCGAGAGCTCGCCCTGCCCGCGTTCCTGGCGGTCCAGAGCAATTAGCACGCCAGCCGGAACCGCTCCCGCTTGGAGGATGAGGTCGATCGCCTCGCGCTTCGAGGCGCCGTCCGTGATCACGTCGTCGATGACGAGGACGCGTCCCTTCAGGGGAGCGCCGACGATGTTGCCGCCCTCGCCATGGTCCTTCGCTTCCTTGCGGTTGAACGAGAACGGCACATTGTGACCGAGACCGGCAAGGGCCACCGCCGTCGCCGCCGCCAGCGTGATGCCCTTGTACGCGGGCCCGAAGATCAGGTCGAAGCGGATCCCGGAGGCCAGGGCCGCGCGGGCGTAGAAGCCCGCGAGCTCGCCCAGCTTCGCCCCGTCGCAGAACAGCCCCGCGTTGAAGAAGTACGGCGAGAGGCGGCCCGCCTTGGTCTTGAACTCGCCGAAGCGAAGCACCCCCGCGCGAATGGCGAAGTCGACGAACTCGCGGCGGAACGCGTCGCGGTCGGGGGCTTCGGCGGAAAGGGCGGCAACGGTCATGGGCGAGTCCGGGGGGTACGATAGCCGCTATTTTCGCTCAAAGCATCTGAAGCGTGCTGAGAATCAGGGATGTGACGTTGCGCCGCGGCGCGCGAGTGCTGCTCGAGGGCGCGTCGATGAACGTGCACCCCGGGCAGAAGGTCGGGCTCGTGGGGCCCAACGGCAGCGGCAAGTCGAGCCTCTTCGCTCTGGTGCGGGGCGAGCTGCACGCCGACGCGGGCGAAGTCGACCTGCCGCCGCGCTGGGTCATGTCCCACGTGGCGCAGGAGACGCCCGCCGTCGAGCGCGCGGCGCTCGAGTTCGTGATGGACGGCGACGAGGAGCTGCGCGAGATCGAGCGCGAGATCGCGATCGCGGAAGCCGCCCACGAGGAGGGAATCCACCTCGCGAACCTGCACGCGCGCTACGAGGAGATCGGCGGATACCAGGCGAGGGCCCGCGGGCAGACGCTGCTCGCCGGCCTCGGATTCGACGAAGCCGCGCAGTCCCGGGTGGTGGCGCGGTTCTCGGGCGGCTGGCGCATGCGGTTGAACCTCGCGCGCGCCCTCATGTGCCGCGCCGACCTGCTGCTGCTGGACGAGCCGACCAACCACCTCGACCTCGACGCGGTGCTGTGGCTCGAAGACTGGCTCGGGGCATTTCCCGGAGCGGTGATCCTCATCACTCACGACCGCGAGTTTCTCGATGCCGTAGTGGGCGGCATCGTGCATGTCGAAAACCGCAAGCTCAATGCGTACGCGGGAAACTACAGCGCCTTCGAGACGCAGCGCGCGGCCCGGCTCGGCCAGCAGCAGGCCGCATACGAGAAGCAGCAGCGCGTCGTCGCGCACCTCGAGGCGTTCATCACGCGCTTTCGCGCGAAGGCCACCAAGGCGCGCCAGGCGCAGAGCCGCATCCGCGCGCTGGAAAAGCTCGAGCGCATCGCCGCCGCCCACGTCGATTCGCCTTTCTATTTCGCGTTCAAGGCGCCGGCGGAGAAGCCCCGCCAGCTCTTCCGCCTCGAGGACGTTTCGGTCGGATACGGCGGCGCGCCCGTGCTGAGCGGCGTCGAGTGGAGCGTGCTCCCCGGCGACGCCATCGGCCTTCTCGGCCCGAACGGCGCGGGCAAGTCGACGCTGCTGAAGGCGATCGTCGGGGACCTCGTGCCGACGGCAGGCGAGATCCATCGCGCGCAAGGTCTGCGCATCGGCTACTTCGCGCAGCACCAGGTCGACCAGCTGCGCCTGGACGAGAGCGCGCTCTGGCACCTCGCGCGCCTCGCGCCGGGGGAGCGTGAGCAGTCATTCCGCGATTTTCTCGGCGGCTTCGATTTTCGCGGCGACCAGGTCTCGCAGAAGGTGGCGAGCCTGTCGGGCGGCGAGAAGGCGCGCCTCGCGCTTGCGCTGATCGTCTGGCAGCGACCCAACCTCCTGCTTCTCGACGAGCCGACGAACCACCTCGACATCGAGATGCGCGAGGCGCTTGCGCAGGCGCTCACCGACTTCGAAGGCGCCCTCATCGTGGTCGCCCACGATCGTCACCTGCTCTCCGCCGCGACGGATCAGTGGATGCTGGTCGCGGACGGGAAGGTCGCGCCGTTCGAAGGCGACCTCGACGACTACAAGCAGTGGGCGCGCGAATACCATGCCCGAGGCACGAGGCGCGAGGGGCGGGAGACGCCTTCGGTCAATCGCAGGGAAGAGCGGCGCAGCGAAGCCTCCGTGCGGCAGCGCGAAGCGGCGGCGCGCAAGCCGTTCGAGAAGCGCCTCGCCGCGATCGAAGCGCAGCTCGCGCCGCTCGCGCGGGAAAGCGCGGAGGCCGAAGCGTGGCTCGCCCTGCCCGACGCGTACGAGGAAGCGAATCGCGAGCGCCTGCAGTCGACGCTCAAGCGCCGCGCGGAGCTCCTCGATCGCATCTCGGGGCTCGAGGACGATTGGCTCTGGACGCAAGCCGAGATCGAAAAGGAGCTCGACAAGCTCAAGGGGTGACCGGCCGTCGAAACGCATTCTTCGCCGGCCGATTTGCCGCACCGATTCGGCGCGCGGCGCTCGCCGCGGCCTCCCGCGTTGCAAGTGCAACGCCGGGGTCGAATAGTGCAAGACATCACATTTTCCTTCGATCGGGACCCGTATCCTTCGCAGCACATCGCGGACGCGTGCATGCACGCGGAGCGCGCCTTACCAAAGCCTGGGAGAACGATAGATGAAGAAGAACCTGGTCGCTGCAGCGGTCGCGAGCGTCTTGATGCCCGCGATTGCGCAAGCCGACATCGGCGGACTGTCCGATCTTTCATTCAGCGGATTCGGCACGGCGGGCGTCGTCGCGACGAATACCGACAAGGCGGAGTTCGCGACCTCCGTCCTGCAGCCGAACGGCGCGAAGAAGAAAGCCGACTTCACCGTCGACAGCCTTCTCGCCGGACAAGTGAACTACCGCATGACCGAATCGCTGTCTTTCGTCGGCCAGGCCGTCGCCAACAAGAACGCCGACGACCAATTCAAGCCGCACGTCGAATGGGCCTTCGCGAAGTACGCGATCACGCGCGACCTGGGTGTCCGCGGCGGCATCATGCCTGCGCCGATCCTCATGATCTCGGATTCGCGCCTCGTCGGATTCGCGAACCCCTGGGTGCGCCCCCCGACGGCCGTCTACTCGCAAGTGGCGCTCACCAACTTCCGCGGCGTCGATCTCCTCGTTCGCCACGCGGCGGGCGACGTCAATCTCACCGCGCAGCCGTACTTCGGCAAGGCGCCCACGCAGATTCCCAATGCCGGAAGCGATCACCTCACCGCGCAAATCGACAACATGGCCGGCCTCAACCTCGGCGCCGAGCTGGGCGGCTGGACGGCGCGCGTGGGATACATGCAGGCGAAGTTCACCTATCACACCGACTCGCTCGACCAGCTCTTCGGGGGCCTGCGCGGCGTGGACGTATTCGTGCCGGGGGCCGCGCAGCTCGCGGACAGCCTCGACGCGACCGGCAAGAGAATCACCTTCATGTCGGCGGGCGCGGCCTACGAAGGCGGCAACCTGCTCTTCCAGGCCGAATACGCGAAGCGCAAGGCGGACTTCTTCCTTGGCGATACCACCGCGTGGTACACGACGTTCGGATATCGCCACGGTGATCTCATGCCGTATGTGACGCTCTCCGAGGTGAAGATGGACAGCCCGAGCTCCGACTCGACGATTCCTCCCGTGGGACCCCTCGCCGCGCTCTCGGGCGGGGTGAACGCGCTGCTCGCCGGGCAGAACACCGCGCAGAAGGTGGTCGCGCTCGGCATGCGTTACCAGTTCGCCAAGAACGCCGACGTGAAAGTGCAATGGGACCGCGTGCGGATTCCGCAAGGCTCGACCGGCGGCTTCCAGCATCCCACACCCGATTTCAACGGGGGCAATGTGAACGTTTACAGCGCCACCGTCGACTTCGTATTCTGAGCAAGGGGACCCTCATGAAGAACAACTGGCTCAGTCTCATCGCCGTCGCCGCGGCGGCCGTCCTCGCATGGCCCGCGTCCGCGGAGCTCGTGGTGATCGTCAATCCGAAGAATCCCGCGACGTCGCTCTCGGCGGACCAGGTGGCGCAACTCTTCCTGGGCAAGTCGAGCTCCTTCCCGGGCGGCGCGCCCGCGGTGCCGCTCAACCTCTCCGAGGGCGCGGCGCTGCGCGACGAATTCCACAGCAAGGTGGCCGACAAGAATCCGGGGCAGGTGAAGGCCTACTGGGCGAAGCAGGTGTTTTCCGGAAAGAGCTCGCCGCCGCGCGAGCTCCCGTCCGCCGCGGAAGTGAGGAAAGCCGTGGCGAGCGATCCGTCCGCCATCGGCTATATCGACAAGGGCACTCTCGATTCAACCGTGAAGAGCGTGCTCACCGTCCAGTAACGGCGCCGCCGACATGCACCTCGGGGTCAGGAAGCAGATCTGGTCGCTGCCGGCGATCGCCGTGCTGATCTTCGGCATCGGCATCGCGGTGAGCCTCGCTTACTCTTCGCGAGCTCTCGCGCTCATCGATCACGTGAGCGTGGTCGACTATCCGCTGATGGAGAAGGTGAAGGCCCTCTCGAGCGCGGTGCAGCGGATCACCGACGACTTCAACACGGCCGTGTCCGAGGGCGAGAGGACGAAGCTCGACGAGGCGCGAGCGGACAGCGGGCGGGTGAAGGAGTTGCTGCAGCAGATCGGCCGGATTCCGGGCGAAAGCGAATTCGTTCGCCGCGTGGGCGCAGAGTTCGACGACTATCGCACTCCCGCGGATTCCGTCGCGCGCATCATGCTCGGGATCGAGACGGGCGACGCCAAGCCGGGCGTGGCCACGATGCAGGGTGCGATCCGGCTGCTCAACGACGACCTCGACAAGGCCACGCAGCGCGCGAGCGCGCAGTTCGCGGCGAACCTCGCGGCGACCGAGGAGAACATCCGCAACCTGCTGCGCGCCATCATTGGCGCCGCGGCCGCCGTCGTGCTGCTGCTGATGCTGGTGTCGCACCTCATCGTGAAGGCGATCTGGCGCCAGCTCGGAGGCGAGCCGGAATACGCGACGCGCATCGCGAGGGCCATCGCGCGCGGCGACCTCGCGATGCCCATCGAGCTGGACCGCGACGACACGACGAGCCAGCTCGCGGCGCTCAAGGAGATGCAGGGCTCGCTTGCGAGCCTCATCGAAAACATCCGGGTCGCCGCGGGATCGGTGCGCGCCGTGGCTCACGAGATCTCCGCGGGGATGACCGATCTTTCCGCCCGCACCGACGAGCAGGCGTCGTCGCTCGAGGAGACGGCCTCCAACATGGAAGAGCTCACCGCTACGGTGAAGCGGAACGCGGCCCACGCGGTGCGCGCCAAGTCGCTGGCGCAGGCGTCCACCGTGGTCGCGACCCAGGGCGGCGCGGTGGTGCGCAGCGTGGCCACCACCATGGACGAGATCGACCGGCGCTCGGGAAGCATCGCCAACATCGTCTCCGTGATCGACAGCATCGCCTTCCAGACGAACATCCTCGCCCTCAATGCCGCCGTCGAGGCCGCGCGCGCGGGCGAGCAGGGGCGCGGATTCGCGGTCGTGGCCGCGGAGGTGCGCAGCCTCGCGCAGAAGAGCGCGGCCTCGGCCCGGGAGATCAAGGACCTCATCGGCGCTTCCACGCAGGCGGTGGCCACCGGCCGGCGCCTCGCCTCGGAAGCCGGGACGAGCGTCGAGCAGATCGTCCAGTCGATCAGCGAAGTCTCGGGAGTCGTGAGCGAAATCTCGTCGGCCTCGACGGAGCAGTCCGCCGGCATCTCGCAGATGGGCCTGGCCGTGGCCCAGATCGAGAACGTGACGCAGCAGAACGCCGCGCTCGTGGAGCAGGCGTCCGCCGCGGCCCAGTCGATGAGCGACCAGGCGCGCGATCTCGAGGAGGCGGTGAGCGTATTCAAGCTTGCCGGATCGGGGCATTCGCCGCGGGTGCCGGAGCTGCCGAGCGATGCTTACCTGGAGTTGCCCTCGCCGCGGCGCTAGCCGCCACGCCGCGCCCCCCTTCGTGGTCCGGCTTGATGCAGGTCAGATCGGCGATTCGCCATTTTGATAGTTTGACCTCGTATCCGTGGTGATTCCGCCGGCGGTCGCAGAGACCGATCGGCAGATTCTCAAGGACCACGGCATCAAGCCCGCGGCGAGCGTGGCGAGGCGATGCAACGATAGGGGGCGGCATGAACGCGGCGACGGGACCCTCCAGGCAACGCGGCATGAGCCGGACGATGTTCCTGCTGATCGTATTGGGCGCCGCGATCGGAATCGTCATCGCTGGAGCCACGACCTGGATGGTCAATGCGACGAGCACCGTCGCCTTCTGCTCGACCGCGTGCCACTCGATGAGTTGGGCGGCCTCGGCCTACGAGCGCGGGCCGCACTTCGAGAACTCGAGCGGCGTGCGCGCGACCTGCACCGACTGCCACATCCCGTTCGAGAGCCGCCCGGCCACACCCGCGCAGTATGTCTTCGGAACGCTATGGACGAAAGGGGTCGACGGCAGCAGCGACGTCATCGCCGAGATCCGCGGGAC
>JADGRS010000235.1 GCA_017880705.1 Burkholderiales bacterium | reverse complement strand
CGACGTGCACATGCTGCGCGCGCGATCGTGCGCGATGCTGACCGGCATCGGCACGGTGCTTCGCGACGACCCCGAGCTCACCGTGCGTCACGTGCCGTGCTCGCGCCAGCCGAAGCGTGTGGTGATCGACAGCCGCCTCGACATGCCTCTCACCGCGAAGATTCTCTCGGGCGATCCGCCGATCATCCTGACGGTGAGCGAAGACGCGGGACGGCGCAAGGCCCTGGAAGCGCGCGGCGCCGAGGTGGTGACGGTGGCGCGCGAAGGCGGGAAGACCGATCTCTGCGCCATTGCAAGACTGCTCGCCGAGCGCGGTTTCAACGAGGTCACGGTCGAGACCGGCGGCAAGCTGATGGGCTCGCTCTTGAAGGCGCGGGTCGTGGATGAGCTGGTGATCTACTACGCGCCCCTCATCCTCGGCGACAAGTCGCAGGCGCTCTTCGTGATGCCCGAGTGGACCGCCCTCGGCGAAGCGCCGCGCGCGAAGATCGTCGACGTGCGCAGGATCGAGGAAGACATTCGCGTCACCGCGCGCTTCGAGGGGGCCTGAACATGTTCACGGGGATCGTGACGGCGGTGGGCAGGATCGAGAGCGCGCGTCCCGGCGCCGAAGGCGTGCGATTGCGCGTCGAAGCCCAGGCCCTCGGCATGGACGACGTGCGCGTCGGCGACTCGATCGCGGTGCAGGGCGTGTGCCTCACGGTCATCGCCCGCGACGCCCAGGGCTTCGAGGCCGACGTGTCGCGCGCCACGCTCGAGGTGACGCACGGCCTCGAGGGCGGCCGCGCGGTGAACCTGGAAAAATCCCTGCGAGCTTCGGATCGCATCGGCGGCCACATCGTCGCGGGGCACGTGGACGGCGTGGGCACCGTGACGGCGTTCGACGATCTCGGCGGAAGCTTTCGCCTGGAGGTCGACGTCGCCCCCGAGCTTTCGCGCTACATTGCGCGCAAGGCCTCGATCACCGTGGACGGCGTGAGCCTCACCGTGAACGAGGCGGGCGATTCGTCCTTCGTGGTGAACATCATTCCGCACACCCGCGCCATCACGACCTTCCGCGGCCTCGCCGCCGGGAGCCGCGTGAACCTCGAAGTCGATCTCCTCGCGCGCTACGTGGAGCGCATCCTGCAGGCGTCCCCGGATCGATAGTCGAGCGAAAATGGCAAAATAGCGGTCTTGCCAGAGGCGCCGGAGATGATTCCATGAATATCAGCCCGACCCAGGAGCTCGTCGACGAGATTCGCCGCGGGCGCATGGTCGTGCTCGCCGACGCGGAGGACCGCGAGAACGAGGGCGATCTCGTGCTCGCCGCCGACTTCGTCACGCCCGAGGCGATCAACTTCCTCGCGACCTTCGCGCGGGGCCTCGTCTGCCTCACGCTCACCGAGGAGCGCTGCCGGCAGCTGAACCTGCCGTTGATGGTGAACGACAACCGCTCGCCGATGGGAACCGCGTTCACCGTCTCCATCGAGGCCGCGACCGGGGTGAGCACCGGAATCTCGGCGGCGGATCGCGCGCGCACCGTGCGCGCGGCGACCGCGCGTCACGCGAAGCCGGAGGACGTCGTGCAGCCGGGCCACATCTTCCCGGTGATGGCGCAGCCCGGCGGCGTCCTGGTGCGCGCGGGCCACACCGAGGCGGGCTGCGATCTCGCCGAGCTCGCCGGGCTCACCCCCGCGGCGGTCATCTGCGAGATCATGAATGCCGACGGATCCATGGCGCGCATGCCCGAGCTCCTCGAGTTCGCCAAGAGCCACGGCCTGCGCATCGGCACCATCGCCGACCTCATCCACTATCGAAGCCAGACCGAGAAGCTCGTCGAGCGCGTGGCCGACCGCGTGGTGGCCACGCCTTACGGGGCGTTTCGCCTGTGCGTGTACCACGACAAGACGGTCGACGAGGTTCACTACGCGCTGGTGAAGGGGGAGCCTTCGCCGGACCGCCCGATACTCGTTCGCGTGCACGAGCCCTTTGTCTCCCTCGACCTCTTCGACTTCGACTCCGCGCGCCACGCGTTCTCCGTGCAGGACGCGATGCGCATGGTGTCGCGCGAGAAGGAAGGCGTCATCGTGCTGCTGCGGCGCTCCGAGCCGGCGGCCGAGATCCTCGAGCGCCTCGACGAATCGAAGGCGCGCAAGAACGCCGCCCGGAAATGGGATCCGCGCCTTCACGGCATCGGCGCGCAGATCCTGAAAGACCTGAACGTCGGCAAGATGCGCGTGCTGGCGCGCCCGAAGCGAATCCCGAGCATGTCGGGATTCGGGCTCGAGATCGTCGAATACGTGTCGCCCGAGGACGCCTCCGCGGTGAGGGCGGCCGGATGAGGCTCGCGACCGTTCCCCCGCCCGACGGCAAGGGCCTGCACGTCGGCATCGTCTGGAGCCGCTTCAACGAGGACATCGTGCGCGAGCTCCTCACGGCGTGCGACAAGCAGCTGGTCGAGCTCGGCGTGGACGCGGCCGACATCGACGTGGTGAGCGTTCCCGGCGCGCTCGAGATCCCGCTCGCCCTCCAGGCGATGGCGCTCGAGCGGCGCGGGTTCGCGAGCCGGCGCTACGACGCGCTCATCGCATTGGGCGCCGTGGTGCGCGGCGAGACCTATCACTTCGAGATCGTCGCCAACGAGAGCGCGCGCGGCATCCTCGACGTGCAGCTGGAGACGGGCGTGCCCATCGCGAACGGCGTGCTCACCTCGAATACGGAGGAGCAGGCGCGCGCTCGCGCTCCGGTGAAGGGCGCGGAGAGCGCCCGCGTCGCGGTCGAGATGGCGAATACGCTGAAAGCGGTGTCTGGATGAGATCGGCGAGGCGGCGCGCGCGCGAGCTCGCGCTGCAGGGGGTGTACGGATGGCTGTACACGGGCGAGGGCGCGGCGCAGCTGCTGAAGAACCTCTCGGAGCTCGACGAGTTCGAGGCGGCGGACCAGCCGTTTCTCGAGGCGGAGCTGCGCGGCACGCTCGCGGAATCGACGTCCCTCAGGAAAGCGCTCGAGCCCTTCGTCGACCGCAAGTGGGACGAGATGAGCCCGATCGAGCGCGCGATCCTGCTCATCGCCGCGTGGGAGCTCATCCACAAGCAGGAGATCCCGTACCGCGTGACGATCAACGAGGCGATCGAGCTCGGGAAACGCTTCGGCGCGACCGACGGTCATAAGTATGTAAACGGCGTGCTGGATCGTCTGGCTGCCGTGGTGCGCGCGTCGGAAGTCGCCGCGCCGCGCGAGGCGCGCCCCCGCAGGAGCGAGGGCCGCGCACCCGCAACACGCAAGAAGGCATCGGAATGACGCAACTCTCATCGGAATTCGACCTCATCGCGAGACATTTCACCAAGCCCGCGGCCAACGCGGTGCTCGGCGTGGGCGACGACTGCGCGCTCGTGGACGTCACCAACGGCATGGACCTCGCGGTCTCCACCGACACAATGGTGTCAGGTACGCATTTCTTCCCCGACGTCGATCCGGAGAACCTCGGGCACAAGACGCTGGCGGTGAACCTCTCGGACATCGCCGCGATGGGCGCGATGCCCTACTGGGCGATGCTCGCGCTGACGCTGCCTACGGTGGACCACCCGTGGCTCAAGGCCTTTGCGAAGGGCTTCTTCGACCTCGCCGCCGAGTACAACGTCTCGCTCATCGGCGGCGACACGACGCGCGGGCCGCTCACGATCACGGTCACGATCATGGGGCAGGTCCCGACGGGCGCGGCGCTGCGCAGGAACGGCGCCAAGGTCGGCAACGACGTCTGGGTGTCGGGCAACGTGGGCGACGCGGCGCTCGCGGTCGCGCACCGCCACGGCAAGATCGTGCTCAGGGAGCGCGACTACCGCGAAGCGGTGATGCGCCTCTACGAGCCCACGCCGCGCGTGGCCCTCGGCCAGGCGTTGCGCGGCATGGCGACCAGTGCGATCGACATCTCCGACGGGCTCATAGCGGACCTCGGCCACATCTGCCGGCTTTCGGGCGTGGGCGCGACCGTGGAGCTGGGTTCCATCCCGGTCTCCGAGATCGGGGCCCGCCATTTCAACGACGACGCCGGCCTCACCGCCATCGTCGCGGGCGGCGACGACTACGAGCTTTGCTTCACCGCGCCCGCCAACTCGCGCGAGAGCATCGCGGACCTCACGGACGTCCTCGGCGTGCCGCTCACGCGCATCGGGCAGATCAAGCGCGGCAAGGGCGTGAGCCTCCTGGGCGCCGATGGCAAGCCCATGAAGATCGATGGCCGCGGATACGATCACTTCTCCGGGACCTGACGCGCGCTTCCTCGTCGCCCATCCCGCGCACTTCATCGCGCTCGGATTCGGCAGCGGCCTCGCGCGGAAAGCGCCGGGGACCTTCGGGACGCTCGCGGCATTTCCGCTCTACTGGGCGCTCGCGCAGATCCTGCCCCCGCTCGCGATCGCGTACCTCGCGATCCCGCTCTTCTTTCTCGGCGTGTGGGCGTGCGACGTGACCGGCCGCGACCTCGGCGTCCAGGATCACGGGGCGATGGTCTGGGACGAGATCGTCGCGTTCCTTCCGCTGCTCGCGGTTTCCTCCGCGGACATCCGCCTGCAGCTCGTCGCCTTCGCGCTTTTCCGCCTCTTCGACATCTGGAAGCCCCCGCCCATCCGCGAGCTCGAGCGGCGCGTGAAGGGCGGAATGGGCGTAATGCTCGACGACGTCTTCGCCGCTTTCTACGCCTACATCGCCTTCGCGATCTTCATCGTCGTGGTGTACAAGGTGTTCGGATACGCCGGATGAAGGACTGGCCCTATCCGCGCATCTTCGCGCACCGCGGCGGGGGAAGCCTCGCTCCGGAGAACACCCTCGCCGCGATCCGCATGGGCCAATCGCTCGGATATCGCGCCCACGAATTCGACGTGAAGCTCTCGAAGGACGGCGTCGCGCTGCTGCTGCACGACGCCACGCTCGAGCGCACGACGACGGGAACGGGACGCGCGGCGGATTTCGCGTGGTCCGAGCTCGCGCGGCTCGACGCGGGAGTCTGGCACTCGGAGGCGTTTCGCGGCGAGGGCCTCGCGACTTTCGACGCGGCCGCGGCGCTCCTGCGATCGAAGGGCACGATGGCGAACGTGGAAATGAAGCCCACGCCCGGATTCGACGTCGAGACGGGCAGGGCGGTCGCACTGGAAGCGGCGAGGCATTGGTCCGGCGCGCCCGCGGCCCCGCTTCTCTCGTCGTTCTCCTTCGAGGCGCTGACGGCCGCGAAGGACGCCGCGCCCCACCTGCCGCGAGGATGGATCGCGAAGGAGTTCACCGCCGAGGACTGGACGCGGCTGGCTGCGCTCGACGCCGTGTCGTTCCACACCGACCACCGCACGCTCGATCGCGCGAACATTCCACGGCTGCGCGAGAAGGGCTATCGCGTGATGGTGTACACGGTGAACGACGGGCGCATCGCGGAGGAGCTTTTCGCCGCCGGCGTCGACGGGATCTTCACCGACAACCTTCGCGAGTTCGCCGCGCGCTTTCCAGGCGCGATTTGAATCCTGGCGGCTTCGCCACGGACAAGACGATCACACGGAGCACGCGGAGGTTTCACGGAGGACACTGAGAACTGCCGGTAGTGTCAGTTTGAACTTCCGCTTTCGGCCAATAGCTGTCGTCAAACTTCGATGCCAAGACGATCCGACGAC
>JADGRS010000234.1 GCA_017880705.1 Burkholderiales bacterium | reverse complement strand
GGCATCGCGGCCGACGAGGACCTCGCGGTGCACGCGGCGCGCCTGCTGCAGGAGGCCAGCGGCGTTTCCCAGGGAGTGGATATCGAGATCGACAAGCGCATCCCCGTGGGCGGCGGCCTCGGCGGCGGAAGCTCCGACGCCGCGACCACGCTGCTTGCGTTGAATCGCCTGTGGAAGACCGGCTTCGATCGCGAAGCACTGGCCGAGATCGGCGCGGGCCTGGGCGCCGACGTGCCCTTCTTCATCTTCGGCCGCCCTGCATGGGCCGAGGGGATCGGCGATCGGCTTCGGGACATCGACGTGGCGCCCGCCTGGTACGCGATCCTGACCCCGCCGACGCAGGTGCCGACCCACGCCATCTACGCTGCCCCGGAATTGACCCGGAATACGGAACCCCTTAAAATGGAAGACTTTTCGGCGCAGCCACAGGGCCCTCGGTTCCACAACGACCTGGAACCTGTCGTCACCGCACGGTATCCCACGGTCCGCGAGCACCTCGAGTGGCTGCGGCAGCATGGAGATGCGCGCATGACGGGTTCGGGAAGCTGTGTCTTCGCGGCTTTCGACAGCCGCGATGGGGCTCGGCGAGTGATCGACGCGCTGCCCGGATCGATGAGCGGATTCATCGCGCAAGGACTCACGCATCATCCCTTGCTCGAACAGTAAGGCGGTACCGAAGGGGAGTCGCCAAGTTGGTTAAGGCACTGGATTTTGATTCCAGCATTCGAAGGTTCGAATCCTTCCTCCCCTGCCAGATTTCCAGATTTGAGGCGGGCGAAACGAAAGACCGGAGCTGATGGCCTTCGACAACCTGATGGTGTTCACGGGCAACGCGAACCCGAAGCTCGCCAAGCGGGTCGCGAAGAACCTGAACGTGCAGCTCGGCAGGGCGACGGTCTCGCGGTTCAGCGACGGCGAGGTGATGGTCGAGCTCCTGGAGAACGTGCGCGGCAAGGATGTGTTCGTGTTGCAGTCGACGTGCGCGCCGACCAACGACACGCTGATGGAGCTGATGATCATGGTCGATGCGCTGCGCCGCTCGAGCGCCGCGCGCATCACGGCGGCGATCCCGTACTTCGGGTACGCGCGCCAGGATCGCCGCCCGCGCAGCGCGCGCGTGGCGATCTCGGCCAAGGTGGTCGCGAACATGTTGACCGTGGCGGGCGTGCATCGCATGTTGACGATGGATCTGCACGCGGACCAGATCCAGGGATTCTTCGACATCCCCGTCGACAACGTGTACGCGACACCGATCCTGCTGGGCGATTTGTGGAAGCACGGCTACAAGAATCTCGTGGTGGTGTCGCCCGACGTTGGCGGCGTGGTGCGGGCGAGGGCGATCGCGAAGCAGCTCGACAGCGACCTCGCGATCATCGACAAGCGGCGCCCGCGGCCCAACGTCGCGAAGGTGATGAACATCATCGGCGACGTGGACGGGCGAACGTGCGTGATCATGGACGACATGGTCGATACCGCGAACACGCTGTGCGAAGCGGCGCGGGCGTTGAAGGAGCAGGGCGCGGTGCGCGTGGTCGCGTATTGCACGCACGCGGTGTTGTCGGGCCCGGCGATCGAACGCATCGAGGCCTCGGTGATCGACGAGCTGGTGGTGACGGACACCATCCCGCTCAAGCCAGAGGCGGAGGCGTGCGCGAAGATCCGCCAGGTCAGCGTGGCCGAGCTCCTGGCGGAGACGATGCGCAGGATTTGTGAGGAGAGCTCGGTGAGCTCGTTGTTTGTTGAGTAGCAAGCTATTGAGTTCGTGTCGTAGTTAACCCAGCAGCGAGCCTGGTCGCGGGTCGCCGCATAACGCAGCAACAACCGGAGTCAACATGAAGATCGAAATCAAAGCCGAACCGCGGAGCGTTCAGGGCACGGGTGCGAGCCGCCGCCTGCGCCGCGAGTCGAAGGTGCCGGGCGTCGTCTACGGCGCCAGCAAGGAAGCGCAACCGATCCAGCTCGACCACAAGGAGCTGTGGTTCAAGCTCAAGATGGAGTCGTTCCACGCGTCCATCCTCGAGCTCGACATGGGCGGCGAGAAGTCGCAGGTCGTGCTGCGCGACTATCAGATGCACCCGTTCAGGCCGCTCATCCTGCACGCCGACTTCCTGCGAGTGGCGGCTGACAAGAAGATCCACATGAGGGTTCCGCTGCACTTCGTGAACGCGGAGATCTCCCCCGGCGTGAAAGTCGCCGGCGGCCTCGTGCAGCACGTCATGAACGAGCTCGAGATCCTGTCGCTGCCGAAGGACCTGCCGGAATTCATCGAGGTCGACCTCGCGAACCTGCAGGCGGGGCACTCGCTGCACCTTTCGGGTGTGAAGCTTCCGCCGGGCGTGGAAGCGGTGTCGCCGAAGGACGAGGATCCGACGGTCGCGACGATCGTGATCCCGAAGGTCATGACGGCGGACGAGGAGGCCGCGGAGCTTGCCTTGACGACCGTGGCGCCGTCGGCTGCCGATGTGCCGACGATCGCGCAGGAAGCGGTGAAGGAGGAGGGGGGCGCGGCCGGAGCGGGCGGTGGCAGCAAGCCGAGCGTGAAGGACGACAAGAAGAACATGAAGGAAGCGAAGAAGAAGTAATTCCCGTGCGGGAAGCGATGCGCCCGCCGGAAATTCCGGCGGGCGTTTCGTTTCCGGCGACAGAAAATGGAAAACATCCGGCTCATCGTCGGCCTCGGCAACCCGGGGCGCGAATACGAGAAGACGCGGCACAACGCGGGCTTCTGGTGGGTCGACGCCATCGCGGAGCGCAAGCACGCTTCGTGGAAGCGCGAGACGAAATTCTCGGGCTACACGGCGAAGGTCGCGGAGGAAGGGCACGACTTCCTGCTTCTCAAGCCCTCCACGTACATGAACGAGAGCGGCCGCAGCGTCGCGGCATTCCTTCATTTCTTCCGCATCGAGCCCGCGCAGATGCTCGTCGTGCACGACGAGCTCGATCTTCCGCCCGGCACCGTGAAGCTGAAGAAGGGTGGAGGCACTGGCGGACACAACGGCCTCAGCGACATCGTGGAAGCGCTCGACACGAAGGATTTCTGGCGCCTTCGCGTCGGCATCGGTCATCCGGGCCACAAGGATCTGGTCGCCGATTACGTGCTGAACAAGGCGCGGCGCGCCGAGCAGGACGCGATCGATCCGCCTTTCGAGCGCAGTCTCGACCTGCTGCCCTGGCTCGCGCGCGGCAGGATGACCGACGCGATGACGTGGCTGCACACGGCGCCGAAAGTGGAAAGCGATGTCACCCCGTTGAAGAACGGGGCCCAATCACCCGAGAAGAAGGAATCATGAGTCTCCAATGCGGCATCGTCGGCCTGCCCAACGTCGGCAAGTCCACGCTCTTCAACGCGCTCACCAAGGCGGGCATCGCCGCGGAGAACTACCCCTTCTGCACCATCGAGCCCAACGTGGGCGTGGTCGAGGTGCCCGATCCCCGACTCCAGAAGCTCGCCGCGATCGACAAGCCCGTCAAGGTGATCCCGGCGATCGTGGAGTTCGTCGATATCGCGGGTCTCGTCGCGGGCGCCTCGAAAGGCGAGGGCCTAGGCAACCAGTTTCTCGCCAACATCCGCGAGACGAACGCGATCGCGAACGTCGTGCGCTGCTTCGAGGACGGCAACGTGATCCACGTGAACAACCGCGTCGATCCGATCAACGATATCGAGGTGATCCACACCGAGCTCGCGTTGGCCGACATGCAATCGGTGGAAAAGGCGCTGCATCGCTACGGCAAGAACTTGCGCGCGGGCGAGAAGGAAGCGATGAAGCTCGTGCCGCTGCTCGAGCGCGTCGAGAAGGCGCTCGACGGATTCCACCCCGTGCGCGCGCTCGGCTTCACCGCCGACGAGATGGCGCTCCTGCAGCCGCTGCAGCTCCTCACCGCGAAGCCCGCGATCTACATCGCGAACGTGGGCGAGCATGGTTTCGAGGGGAATCCCCTCCTCGATCGCGTGAAGGAATACGCGAAGAACGAAGGCGCGCCCGTGGTCGCCATCAGCGCGAAGCTCGAGGCCGAGATCGCCGAGCTCTCGGACGAGGAGAAGCAGATCTTCCTCGCGGACATGGGAATGACCGAGCCCGGTCTCGATCGCCTGATCCACGCGACCTACGATCTGCTCGGCCTGCAGACGTACTTCACGGCGGGCGAGAAGGAAGTGCGCGCGTGGACCGTGCGCAAGGGCGCTACGGCGCCGCAGGCCGCGGGCGTGATCCACACCGATTTCGAGAGAGGATTCATTCGCGCCGAGGTGATCGCCTTCGAGGACTACGTGCGCCTCGGGGGCGAGGCGAAGGCAAAGGAAGCGGGCAAGATGCGCCTGGAAGGAAAGGATTACATCGTCAAGGACGGCGACGTGATGCACTTCCGCTTCAACGTGTGAGAAAATAGCCGGCTTCGGCGAGTTAGCTCAGTGGTTAGAGCAGCGGAATCATAATCCGTTGGTCCGGGGTTCAAATCCCTGACTCGCCACCATCAAGCAGGACGAAAAAGCGTGCTTCGTGCCCGCTTTTTCTTTTTCACGCCGTTCAAGCGCCTGCATTCCAGCGCCGAGTTGCCGGGCGCCACGTTTACTTCACGCTCTCGTCATGAAGAGGGCCGCGCGAGGGCGCGCAAGTTACCTATATTCGAGCCCGTTTGACGAGGCCCCTCACAGCCATCGATCTGTTGATTGCGAATCAGGGAATTCGGAAAGTGGTAAGTTCAGGCTGTTGCCTGGGAGGCTAGCAATCGGCTGAGCCGGTCCATTCGCAGGGTGGCCCATGAAATCTTGCAAATTGAATGAATTGTGCGCAGAATATGACGCACTACATGAATAAAGAAGCCTAAAGCCTTAATCGGAATACGGATGCTGTTCCCCGCATCCAATCAGCGAGGTCGCCATGCGAAAGACAATTCATTGCGTAGGGAGGTCATCTTGAACGCTCAGACTGCCTTCGCCACTCAATCCCGGCAGGTTGTGCGCGGTGCTGCCGAAGCGGATACCCGGTGCAGGCGAATCTATTCGGCCTTGCTGGCAAGCGCGGGGTTCGCTGCGTTTCTCTTGGTTTCCGCCCCAGCACTGGCCCAGATCGCGCCAAATCTGGGTGCGGCGGCGCCTTTCGCAGTCCTGGGTAGAAACACCATCCCGACTATTGGAACGGTGACCTGCTCAAATACGGGACCTGCGATCGGCATCTTCGGACAAGTGGGCACGACCTTCCCCGGGGGGATTACCAACGCTCCTCCATGCCTGATTACGGGGCCGATCGTCGCCCCGGTCACTGGTGCCGTTACAGGTGCCTTCGACGCCGCATTCGCCTCGGTCGATGTCCTGAACCCGGTATGCGCCGGCCCCATTCCGACCGTCACCACCACGCTCGCGCCGGGTGTTTACTGCTCCGCCGCAGGGACCACCATCGGCGCCGGCGCCATTATTACGCTCCTCGGGAACGCGACCGATGTCTGGGTTTTCAGGGTCGGGACCCTCGGCCCGGGCGCCCTCGTGTTGACCAGCGCGCAGGTGGTCATGGGCGGCACCGCGCAGGCGTGCAACGTGTATTGGAAGACCTCCGCGGGCGCGACGACGACGGATTCGAACTTCGTAGGAACCGTGCTCTCGGGTGCCGCCGCCACGATGACTAGAGGAAGCTGGGTCGGTCGACTCATGGCGACGACCGACGCGACG
>JADGRS010000233.1 GCA_017880705.1 Burkholderiales bacterium | reverse complement strand
GAACATGCGCGTCACGTCCGACGTGTAGTAGTGAAAGTCGGGGGCGTAGTCCATGAGGACCAGATCGCCGGCTTTCATCTGCGCCTGCGCGGCATGATAGTGCGGCCACGCGGCGTTCTTCCCTGCCGCGACCAGGTACGTCGCCGCGGCTTCTCCATCGCCCTTCTTCAAGCTGATCAAGCCGAGATACCTGTTCGCATCGTGGATCGCGTTGCCATAGTTCCAGTCGCATCGGTAGAGGGTCGCGAGCTCCAGATACTCCTTCGCGAGCCTGGTCGCGCCATCGAAATCGCCGGCTTCGTACGCTGCCTTGGCCAGTGAATCCAGGGAGTAGAAGCGCTTGAGGCGAGCAAGAACAAGTTTGCTATCCGGATTCCAGGACGTCTCCGAATCCTTGGCGCACTTGTCGCAAGGCTGGGTCGCGTCGCAAGCCCGGGTGGGCGCGGCAACGATCAGGGAGCCGGCGGCGAGCAACGCGGCGATACGTCGTCTCATGGGGTCGACTAGCGGAAGATTGTCGAGTGCGCCGTGCTGTCGAAGAGCTCCCGCGCGGCCAGCGGCACCATGTGTTGCCCGGAGTGCGCGATGCCCGGCGCGATGACGAGGCGCCACGCGAGGGGCACCCCGAGGCGGGCCGCCACTCTCGACGCTGTCTCCATGTAACGGAGCCCGCGGGCGAATCGGTGCGGGCCCTGTCGCATCGCAGCCGGCTCGCGAGGCAGATGCTCGTCGTTCGGATCGTTGTCCTGGTCGCCCAGATGCACGAACATGGGGCGCGAGAGCAGCACGTGAATGTCGGCGTCCGAGTAGGGCAAGCCGCCGAGGCCGAAGGGAACGTCTTCCGTGCGCACCGGCATCGCGTAGCTTCCGGAATTGGCGGCGATCGCGCGCTCGATCGACGCGGACCACCCGAAGGTCACGAGGCGGTGCACGAGCTGCGCGCCGGCCGAGTGTCCGAAGAGAACGAAGCGCTCGCGCATCGAGCCGGCGCGCGAGCGTGCATCGCGGAATATCGCCTCGATCACCGGGAAGAGCCATTCCTCGCGCGGCCTGATCCCGCCCTTGGCGCCGCACATCGCCCCGTAGCCGTACTCGTAGGGATGGGGGTACTGCGACTCGGTGAATTCCGGCGCCACGACGAGGTAGCCGCGCTGCTCCGAATCCGCTTTCCAATAGTCGAGATACGCCGCGGCATTGCGCTTGCGCCCTGCCATCACGAGGACGATCGGGCTGTACGGACCGAAGAAAGCCGGCCGGTACGCGTGCACGGTGATCTCGCGCTTCGGACCCGGCCGGGGGTCGGCGAACGCGTAGCGGTTCGGGCCCGGGTGGAGGGCTGTTTCCATCTCGCCATCATGGCGAATAAACGACTCGATGGGGGATTTCGACCCGCAAATCCTACCTGCGCATGTAGGATTTCTAGCCAGCCGCTTCCGGCGGCGCGTCGCGATGATGCCCGCAGCGGTGGCGCATGCCCGCACGAAACTTCTCGCGCTCCTCGGGCGTCATCCGCTCCCAGCGCTCGGCCATGCGGCCGCGCCAGTGCATGCGGTGCCCGAAGCCGAATCCCGCGCGAAATCCAAAGAGGAGCCGCGTGAGGACGAGAAGCCCCAGCGCCTGCCAGAAGTCGATCGCCTTCCATCCGATGACCGCGGGCACGAGCCAGTTCCACAGTCCCATCACGATGAAACTGAACGCCGTCACGGCGACCAACACCAAAACCACCATTCCCAATCCGCGAACGATCCAACGGCCTTTCATGTGCCACCTCCTGTATCGATGAATTCGTCGTATATCGCCTGCAAGCGCTTGCGCAGATGGAGCACCGCGTAATGCTTGCGGGAAAGCAATGTGTTGACGCCCACGCCGGTGCGCGCGGCGATCTCCTTGAAGCTCTGCCCCTCGATCTCGTGCGCGACGAAGACCTCGCGCTGCTCGGGCGGCAATTCGTCCAGCGCGGCATCGAGCTCCTCGAGCAGCACACCGCGCGCGAAGTCCGCCTCGGGCCCCGAGACGATCGAGGGCAGCAGCTCCTCGATCGCGCCGAGATCGCTTTCGTCCGCGCCGATCCCGGCTACGTCCGCCAGAGCCTCGGGCCGCTTCTTGCGGAAGAAATCGGTGATGCGGTTGCGCGCGACGCGAAACAGCCACGCGCCGACCTGCTCCACGGGGCGCGGCAGGCGATAGGACTCCACCAGCTCGAAGAGCACGTCCTGGAGGATGTCCTCCGCGTCGGCGGCGTCGGCCACGCGCCTGCGGACGAAATTCCGCAGGCGGGGACTCTGCCGCGCGATCTCCGCGGAGATGCTCCGCTCCTGGTCCGCCGTCATCCAGCCCACGCTCGCCGCTTGCCTCATGAGCTGTAGACGTATGGGCGGTGTATATATTTTGAAAGGCCGAAAAGACCGTAGTCTATTTGCCTCCCATCCTCCAGGAGACGCTTCATGACGGTCAGGATCGAGAAGAAAGCCTCGGTGTGGACGATCATTCACGACCGGCCCGAGGCACGCAACGCCATGGATCCCGCGAGCGCCGATGCGCTGACGGCCGCCTTCCTCGAATTCGACGCCGACAAGGACGCCGCCGTCGCGGTGTTCTACGGCGCGGGCGGCGCGTTCTGCTCGGGGTGGGACCTCAAGTACGTGAGCACGCTGGATGCCGCTTACCCGCTCGGCGAGCTCGACATCCCGACTGCGGGGCCGCGGGGAAATGGCGGCGAAATTCCTCGCGGACCGTTGGGCCCTTCGCGGCTCGAGCTGGACAAGCCGGTCATCGGCGCCATCGAGGGCCCTGCTGTCGCCGGCGGAATGGAACTGGGCCTATGGTGCGATTTCCGCGTGATGGCGAAGGAATCCTACTTCGGCGTCTATTGCCGCCGCTGGGGCGTGCCGCTGATCGACGGAGGCACCGTGCGGTTGCCGCGAATCGTGGGCCAGGGCCGCGCGCTCGAGATCATCCTCACAGGGCGGAAAGTGCCGGCCGAGGAATGCCTGGCCATCGGGCTATGCGAATACGTGACGCCCAAGGGCGGCGCACGCGCGAAGGCAGAGGAACTGGCTCTCGAGATCGCGCGCTTCCCTCAGGTCTGCGTGCGTGGCGATCGACGCTCCGCCATCAAGAATCACGGGTTGGGCGTGAGAGATGCGCTGATCCAGGAGTGGTACAACGGGCGCGAGGCTTTGATCAAGAACGGAGTGGCGGGCGCGAGCCGCTTCAAGGATGGGCTCGGGCGACACGGCGACTTCGGAAAGATTCGATGAAGGGCGGAGGCGCGGTGCTTGCGCACCGCGCCGCCTCAGGCGGCTTTTCGCCAGCGCAGCGTCCGCACGATCGACGCGCCGTCGAGCGCCGTGGTCCCGAGGCGGATCGTGAGCTCACCGTTCTCGATCGTCATGGTGCGCGTGAGGACCATCCCCACGTTCTCCTGCGAGAGCGCTCCCGCCAGGCGCTGCGTCACCGTGCCCTGCCGATCGTCCACGGCATAGGTGCCGAAGTAGGCGTCGTAACCGCCCTGGGCGCGGCTGTTGTTGGGCGCTTCGCTCCGGACAGCGGCCGGCGTGGAAGCCGAGCGATCGCGCTTCATGAACTGCGCCGCGAAATTTCCGGCGCCGTCGTAGATGAGGATCGCGATCGGGTCGCTTCCCAGCCCGGGGTCGGGATGGAGCCGGCCTTCACGCGTTCGATCCTCGCGCGAGAGCAGCATCCAGGTGCCCACCAGCGCCTTCGAGAGCGGAACGCGATCTTCGTTCATGAGCCGATTGTATGCGACGACGGGGCGTTGCGAACGTGCGAATTGAACATCGTCGCCACGGCCAGCAGCAACATCCACCCCGAGAAGACTCCCACCGCGGGAATCACCCCGAAGCGCTCGATGAGCACCCCCGAGAGCGCGGCGCCCACCGGCATGAAGCCGAACGCGAGCAATCGAAACACGCTGTTCACCCTGCCCTGCAATCGATCGGGAATGATCGAGAGCCGATAGCTGAACTGCACGACGTTGTAGATCGGGCCGACGAAACCGGCGGTGCCGGCGACGAGGGCCAGCAGGCCATACGAAGGCACGACCAGGTACAGCGGAAAGAAGATCGCCTCCAGCCATACCACCGCGACGATGACCTGGCCGAACGTGAAGCGCCTCTGGATCCGCCCGCCCACGAGCGAGCCCGCGATGCCGCCGATACCCGCGGCGCTGAAGATGGCGCCGATGGCGCCGTCGCCCGCGCCCATCTGCTTCGCGAGCACGATGATGATCAGGGGCATGGCCGCGTTGATCAGGTTCAGCCCTCCGGTGAGGAACGCCATGTAGCGGATGAGCGGGTTGCCCCACAGCCAGCGCAGGCCCTCGGCCACTTCCTCGCACAGGTTGCGTTTCGACGCGGCGCGCTCGGTGTGGAACGGCGTCTTGATCCGCATGAGCGAGACGATGGACGCCACGAACGTCACCGTGTTGGCGACGAAGGGGACGCTGCGCCCGAACGCCTCGTAGAGCACTGTCCCGAACGAAGGGCCCACGATGTTCGCCACGCCGAATCCCGCCTCGTTCCACGCGGCCGCCTGCGGAAGCTGCGCCTGCGTCACGACCCGCGGGAGCGCCGCGACTTCCGCGATGTTGAAGAAGACGAAGAGGCTGCCCTCGACGAGCGCCACGGCGTAGATCTGCGTGAGGGTCAGCAGGTCGAAAGCCATCGCCACAGGAATGCTCGCGACCGCGATGGCACGCCCGATGTCGCAGCGGATCATCACGGCCTTGCGGTCCCATCGGTCGATGAGCGCGCCGACGGGAAGGCTGAACACGAGGTACGGAAACGCTCGCAACGCTCCCGCGAGGCCCGCGGCTTCGGGCGAGCTCGTCAGGGCGAGGATGAGGAGCGGGATGACGACCGTCGAGGCGGTCGATCCCACGGTGGCGACGACCTGCCCGCTCCAGAGGAGCATGTAATCGCGGTTTCGCCAGATCGGCGCGAGGTGGGCCACCGCGGCATCTTAATTCAGCCGGCGGCGCGCCCTCAATTGCAGACCGTCACCACCCCGGGAACAAACACCTCGCGCGTGATGGCCTTCGATTGCGCGCTGCCGTTCACCGAGTACGTGAACGTCCCGTTGCTGGCATCGGTGAAGCTGAAGGCCGCCGTGCCCACCTGGGTGGCGACGCGCTGCGATTGATCCCACGGAATCGCATTGAACGCCGGGCCCGTCGTGCGGTACAGGCCGCCCGAGTAACTTGCCGGGCCCGTCTTCACTCCATCCGGCATCACTAGCCACAAGCCTTTTCCATTCGCGTCGTAGGTGAACCACGTCGCGAAGAGAATTTCGCCCTGGTGCGTGACGTTGATGCCCCATCCCGATTCCGAGTTGGCGGGCGCGTGCCACCACAAGTCCTGATAGTTGGTGGCGCTCGGCGTCGAGCCGGAGACGCACGTCGGGACCGGAGACGTAAAAGTCTCGCGCACGATCGGCTTCGACTGAGTCACTTCGTTCACCGTGTAGGCGAACGTACCGTTGTTCACGTCGTTGAACGTGAAGGTCGCGGTGCCGACTGTCGTGAAGGAGAATTGACTCTGATTCCATGTCGCGCTGAATGGCGAGCCCGTCGTGCGATAGAGCGCACCCGTATAAGTAGCGTCGCCCGTCTTCGCCCCATTCGACATCACCAGCCACATGCCGCTGCCGTCGGTGTCGTA